>DATJHD010000214.1:0-5578 GCA_035494275.1 Croceibacterium sp. | reverse complement strand
GCATCGCCATGAACGGATGGTCGTCCGACCGCCCGGCCTCGAGCAGCAGCACCGTAACATCCGCGTCCTCGCTCAGGCGCGCCGCCACGATCGATCCGGCAGACCCGGATCCCACCACTATGTAATCGTACGATGTCATGGGGCCACCCGGCGGCGGCGCCCGGCATCGGCCGTCGCGCTTGCGTTGACGAGCGCGGCTCTGCGCACCGACTTGTTGTTCATTCGTCTCTCAGCCGATTTGACGACGTCCTCCGCCGAGCTCGCCCAGGCGGTGGTACGATCATGGAAAAATACTGAACACGTTAATTATATGTGCTGCGGCCGAAAAGCAAGAGGGATCGTCTGAGCGACATGCCTTCGTCGGCCGGCCTCGGCGCGACCTTCCTTCAGGAGCGACGTTTGGCGAACCATCCCGGCGATGAGTCGGAGACAGCGGTGCGGGCCGGAAACGACGCAATTCCGCGTGGCGTCGACGCGCTGATGGCGACGCGTCCCGTAGTGCCGGTGCCGGTGCCGCACGGGCCATCCCGTTGCCCTCGTGTCGGGGAGCCGGTCTCGCGCGAACCGGCTTGCCGCTTGAGATTAATCTGTTCACTACATAGGCGGAATGGTGGTAGGATCGACAAAGCATTGCGCGGCCCGCGACGAAGTCCAACAGGGCAACAAAGGGTTGTTGGCAAATGGTGGCGCCGCGGGCTGGAGTGCCGGCTGGGCGCCCGGTGAAAACGGGAGCAGCTATGTTCAGGAACCACGGGGGGAGCGGCATGAACAAGACGAGCAGAATTCGCAAGCTACCGCCGTTCGAGCAAACGCTCGGCGCCATACTGCTGAGCGCCAAGGAGGCCGTACTGGCGCCTATGCGGCCGACGCTGCGGGAGTACAACATCACCGAGCCGCAGTGGCGCGTGCTGCGCGTCATCAACGATCGCGGAGCCGCCGATGCGAGCGGCCTCGCCGAGGTGGGGCTGCTGCATGCGCCGAGCGTCACGCGCATCCTCAAGGAGCTCGAGCAGCGCAAGCTCATCGTGCGCGAGACGGACGTCAACGACCGCCGTCGCAATCTCGTCGCGCTGTCGCCGGAAGGTCGCGAGGTGGTCAAGGTGATTTCCCGGCAGGTGCTCCACGTCATGCGCGAGCATTCTGTGCGGTTCGGCGACCAACGCATGGAAAAGCTGCTCAACGAGCTAAGGGCGCTCACCGCCGCCATCAGGGGCGTCGAAGCGCCCTAGCCGCCTAATCAAAGCCGCCGGGCGCGCTTTCGAACATCCGCTATTGCCGTCAAACTACTTATCATGTTAAGTGGATTGGAGGAGTCGAAACAGGCAAGGCGAGGATGACGACGAACGAGGCAACCGTGAGGCCGGAACTGCTCGAGGCAAGCGATGCGGTTATCGAGGATGCGGTCGGGTACGGCGAGCCAATGGTCCTTCGCGGCCTCCTCTACCAATTGACCGGCGACGACGAACTCAAGTCGATGACTCTCAAGCGCGAGCGGGTGGGCCGCATCGAGACGGTCGCGCCCGCAAGCGATGCCGAAGTGGCCCTGGTGCGGCGCAAGGCGGCAGACTTTCTCAAGCGTTATCGCGACGCCGGCGCCGGTCCGATTGGCTATGGGCCTTCCGAACGCCTGCCTACCAGTCTGGCCCTCGTCGTCGGCGAAGAAATAATGGCCGAGGCGCTCGACCTGATGATCGAGGAAACGGCCCTCGATCCGTGGGCGAGGTCGCTCAAGTGGGAGTCTTCGCCCGATCCCGAACGGCTCCAGCAATTCTCGGTCACGATCATCGGCGCCGGCATGGGAGGCTTGAACGCCGCCGTCCAGCTCAAGCGCGCGGGCATTCGCTACAACATCGTCGAAAAGAATCCCAACGTCGGTGGCACCTGGTTCGAGAACCACTATCCGGGCGCGCGGGTCGATACCCCGAGCCGCGGGTACACGAACCTGTTCGGCGTCGATTTTCCCTATCCCTATCCCTACGGTCCGCACGCGGAAAACCAGAAGTATTACGATTGGGTGGCCGACAGGTTCGACCTGCGGCGCGACATTGCTTTCGGGACCGAAGTCCGTTCGCTGACCTGGGACGAACAGGCGGCGATATGGGATATCCGCGCCGAAGGACCCGATGGAGAGGTCCGCCTGCGCTCGAACGCGGTGATCACCGGCGTGGGCTTCCTCAACCGGCCGAACCTGCCCGATATTGATGGCATGGCCGAATTCGAGGGACCTTCGTGGCACACCGCCCGGTGGCCGGACGACGTCGAGTGGCGCGGCAAGCGGATCGCGGTCATCGGCACCGGGTGCACCGGCTACCAGCTCGTACCCGAACTCGCGCGCGAGGCCGCCCGAGTCACCGTCTTCCAGCGCACGCCGCAATGGCTGCTCCCGGTGCCGGGCTATCTGTCGCCATACCCGGCGCAGCTGCTGTGGCTCGACCGCAACCTGCCTTATCACACGAATTTCATGCGCTTTCGCACCTTCTACGGGGCGGGCCCCGACTTCACGAAGGTCTTCGACATCGATCCGGATTTCGACGATCCGCACACCCGCAGCAGCGCGAACAAGGCCGCGCGGGACCGGTCCATCGAGTTCCTCAAGGCGAAGCTCAAGGACCAGGACCTGGTCGACATCATGACGCCGAACCATCCGCCGTGGTCGGCGCGGCCGGTCGCCGTCGACGCCGACGATTGCGTGCTGGACGCGCTCCTGCGCGACAACGTCACCCTGGTGACGAGAGGCATCCGGCGGATCAACCGCACCGGCATCGAAGCGAATGACGGCACCCAGCACGATGTCGACATCATCGTCTACGCGACCGGCTTTCGCGCCGCCGACTTTTTGTACCCGATGACAATCACCGGCCGGGGCGGGCAGACGATCGAGGATCTCTGGTCCGCCGAGGGAGCCCGCGCCTACCTCGGCTGCATGGCTCCCGCCTTCCCGAACTTGTGGATGCTGTACGGCCCGAACACCAACGGCGGCCTGCCGGTCGCCCAGTTCCATGAAGTGACCACGCTTTATGCCATGCGCTGCATGGAAAGGCTCATTCTCGAAGGGCGACGCTCGATTGAGGTCACCGACGAGGCTTTCTGGCGCTACAACCGCGAGGTCGACAGGCTGAACGCTATCAAGATCTGGGCTGACCCGCGGGCGCACAATTACTGGTGGACCAAGCACGGGCGCACGTCGTCGCAAATCCCGTTCACCGGGTACCAGATAAGGGACATGCTGCAGCGTCCCGAGTTCGCCGACATGATCATCGCATGAGCTCGCGGGCGAGTCCTGGTCGCGGGCCCCGCGACCCGCATTCGAGGAGTGGAAACATGATCAAGACTTACGCCCCGCATCCAGTGGAGATACCAGCATGAGCGCCCCTGCCCTTCGTCATCCGGATCGCCTTTTCATCGGCGGCGCGTGGGTCGAACCCCATTCGGGCCGCCAGCTCGAAATCGTGTCGCCGGACACCGAACAGGTCGTCGCCCGCGTCGCCGAGGCCGACGAAACTGATATGGACCGGGCCGTTGCCGCGGCCCGCAAGGCGTTCGACGAAGGCCCCTGGCAGTGGCTCCCGCCCGCCGATCGCGTGGCAGCCATGCGGCGGCTCGTCGAGGCGCTGCGTCGGCGCGAGCCCGAGCTGGCGGAGGCGTGGTCGGCCCAAATGGGCGGTCTCGCGACCCTCGCTCCCCATCTCGTCTCCCGCGGGACCCAGAACCTGCAGGATGCCGTCGACCTGGGCGGCGAATTCGAGTTCATTCGCCAAGTCGAAAGCCCGGCAGCGCCAGCGGCCTACATCGTCCACGAGCCGGTGGGCGTGGTGGCTGCCATTGCCCCGTGGAATGTGCCTTACATGATCATGGCGGCGAAGCTCGGGCCGGCGCTGCTCGCCGGCTGCACCATCGTCATGAAGCCGTCGCCTGAGACGCCGATCGAAGCCTACATCATCGCGGAATGCGCCGAGGAGGCCGGCCTGCCGGAGGGCGTGATCAATCTCGTTCCGGGGCATCGCGAGGCGGCTGATCACCTGGTCTGCAATCCAGGCGTGGACAAGGTCAGCTTCACAGGCTCGACCGTTGCCGGAAAGCGGATCGGCGAGGTCTGCGGCTCGCGGATCGCTCGCTGCACCCTCGAGCTCGGCGGCAAATCCGCCGCGCTGATCCTTGACGATTTCTCCGCCGAAGAAGCGGCGAACGTGCTCTCCGGCGCCATCACGCTCGTCAGCGGACAAGTCTGCGCAATGTTGACACGCGCCATCGTTCCGCGGCGGCGTCACGACGAGGTCGCCGACGCGATCGCCAAGGCCATGAAGCAAATTCGCATCGGCCACAGCAACGATGCCGAGGCGCAGATGGGCCCGCTCGCAATGCAACGGCAACTGGAGCGTGTCGAAGGCTACATCGAGAAAGGGCAGAAGGAGGGTGCGTCGCTGGTCACTGGCGGCACTCGCCCGGCCAGCCTGAACCGTGGCTATTTCTTCGAGCCGACGCTGTTCGCCGATGTCAGCAACGACATGACCATCGCGCGCGAGGAGATCTTCGGTCCGGTGCTGAGCCTCATTCCCTGCGACGATATCGACGATGCCGTGCGCATCGCCAACGACTCGAACTACGGCCTCAACGGCTCGGTGCTCACCCACGATGCCGATGCCGCGTGGCGCATCGCGCGCCGGATACGCACCGGAAATGTCGGCCAGAACGGGATGCGGACCGACTTTGGCCTGCCGTTCGGAGGCTACAAGCAGTCCGGCATCGGCCGCGAGGGCGGGGCGCAGGGCCTGATGCACTATGTCGAGACCAAGACCATCATGCTCGACGCCGCGCCTGCGGCGGCCGTCTGATGGCGCGGGCCTTGCGCGCAATAACCAAGCACCTGGCAGGCTTCGCCCTGGGGGCGGCGCTGTTGGCGGCGCCGCTCGCGGCGCACGCACCGCCGCCAGGGGAGCCCCCGACAGGATGGGCGCCGGCGCCGACGTCGGTCGTCGACCCCGCGCGGAACACCGACCAGGATGCGTGGGAGGCTTACAAGAAATACGATTTCAAACCGTCGGTCGACCAGCATCTCAGCGACCCGATCCTGCGCGGCGCGATCGACCTTCACGCCCATTTCGGCCCGGATAGCTATGCCCGGCAATGGGACGCCTTCGAGATCGCCAAGATGGCCCACGAACGGGGCATGCGCGGACTGGTATTCAAGAACCATTGGTCCGAGTCGGCCGGGCTCGCGTATCTCATCCGCAAATACGACGACGTGCCCGGCCTCGAGGTTTTTGGCGGACTTGCGCTCAACGCGACCGTTGGCGGCATCAACCCGCAGGCGGTGCGCTATTTCGCCGAGGTCGACGGACATTATGCTCGGATTGTCTGGATGCCGACCCATGACTCAGAGCAGGAGGTTCGGACCCTCAAGGAATCCCGTCCCTTCGTGATGGTCTCCAAGGACGGTGTCCTGCTGCCGCAGGTGCTGGAAGTGCTCGACCTGATCAAGCGTTACGACCTCACGCTGGCGACAGGACACGTGTCGGCCGAGGAAATGCTGCAGATCACGCGCGAAGCGAACAAGCGCGGCATCAAGCGGATCATCATC
>DATJHD010000213.1:0-8432 GCA_035494275.1 Croceibacterium sp. | reverse complement strand
GCCCGATTGATAACGCTGCGGCGCACTCTTAGATTCCGGATCATCCACTCTCACTCACGCGAAGGCAGCCCTCCCCATGCCCCAGTTCTCCGAAGCCGATCCGATCGTCATCCTGTCCTATGCCCGCACGCCGATGGGCGCGATGCAAGGGGCGCTGGCCGACGCGCAGGCGACCGACCTCGGCGCGACGGCGGTGAAGGCGGCGGTCGAGCGGGCCGGAGTCGACGGCGACACGATCGACCGCATCTACATGGGCTGCGTGCTTCCCGCCGGCCTTGGCCAGGCGCCCGCGCGCCAGGCGGCGCTGAAGGCCGGGCTGCCCAAGTCGGTCCAGGCGACGACGGTCAACAAAGTCTGCGGCAGCGGCATGCAGACGGTGATCATGGGCGCCGAGGCGCTCGCCACCGGCAACGCCGACGTGATCGTCGCCGGCGGAATGGAGAGCATGACCAACGCGCCGTACCTCCTCAAGAAGCACCGCTCGGGCGCGCGCATCGGCCACGACACCGCGTACGATCACATGTTTCTCGACGGGCTCGAGGACGCCTACGAGCAGGGCCGCGCGATGGGCACCTTCGCCCAGTGCACCGCCGACGAATACCAGCTCACGCGCGAGGAAATGGACGCGTTCGCCATCGAGTCCCTCGCGCGGGCGACCGAGGCCATCCGGTCGGGCGCGTTTGCCGACGAGGTCGTGCCGGTCACGATCCAGACCCGCAAGGGCGAGGTCGAGGTCGGCACCGACGAAGCCCCGGGCAAGGCCAATCCCGAGAAGATCCCGCAGCTGAAGGCCGCCTTCGCCAAGGACGGCACCATCACCGCCGCGACCTCGAGCTCGATCTCCGATGGTGCCGCCGCGCTCGTGCTCACGCGCGAAAGTCGCGCCAGGGAACAAGGCAAGCAGCCCGTCGCGCGGATCGTCGCGATGGCCGCGCACGCGCAGGCGCCCAAGGACTTCACCACCGCTCCGGTCGGCGCGATCCACAAGGTGCTCGAGAGAGCCGACTGGTCGGTGAGCGACGTCGACCTGTGGGAAGTCAACGAGGCGTTCGCCTGCGTCGCCATGTTCGCGATGAAGGACATCGGCATCCCTCACGAGAAGATCAACGTCCATGGCGGCGCGACCGCGCTCGGCCATCCGATCGGCGCCAGCGGCACGCGCATCATCGTCACCTTGCTCAACGCCCTCAGGCAGCGCGGGCAGAAGCGCGGCGTCGCCTCGCTGTGCATCGGCGGCGGCGAAGCGACGGCCGTAGCTGTGGAAATGGTCTGATCCCGACCCTTGCGCTTGTTTCCCGAGGGTTTGCCGCTGTGGTACACTACGCGCAGGCCAAACCATGGGAGAGGGCAAGGCCAATGAGAAAAGTCGTACCCATACTCGCGTTGGCTGCGCTCTCGGCGTGCGGCCAAAGTCAGCCCGCGGGCGATACCGCGGCGGCCGCCGAACCGCCCGCGGCGACGGCCCCGCACAGCAACGCCGCGCCAGGGACCTATGTCAGAACGGCCGTGGACGGCTCGATGACGACGATCAGGCTACAGCCCGACGGCACTTATTCGAACTGGGTCGCCGGCGCGCAGACCGAAACGGGCAAATGGGCCGTCAAGAATGACAAGACCTGCTTCACGCCCGACGGCGGCAAGGAACAGTGCTCTTCGGACGGCCCGATCCAGCCCGACGGACGCTTCAGGGTCACGCCGGACCAGGGCGCTGCCTACACGTTGACGAAGACGGCCTGAGCTGACTTGCCTTCGTGCCGCTTGCCCCGGCGCGCGGCTGTGGTAGACCGCGCGCTAGGGTCGCGCGTGGGAGGGAATCCTATGAAAAAGCTGACCCTTGTTCTCCTGACCGCCACGGCCCTGGCCGGTTGCAAGCAGCAGGCCACACCCGCACCGGCACCGAGCGAAGCCGCCACGACCGCCGCGGCGGCCGGCCCATCGAGCGCGAACGGCTCGCCGGCCGGCGCTTATGCGGTGACGGCCAAGGACGGAACGCTGACGACGACGGCGCTCAACGCCGACGGCACCTACACCGACAGCGACGCCAGTGGAAAAGTGGTCGGCCAGGGGACCTGGGCCGTCAAGGACGGCAAGACCTGCTTCATGGCGACCAAGGGCGATTCAGGGTGCTACACCGAAGCCGCGCCGGGCGCCGACGGGTCGTTTACGGCCACGTCGGAAAAGGGCGATACCGTCACGGTGAAGCCGATCGTCCTCACCGCGGCCGACATGGCCGGCACGTACGACTTCATGATGGACGGCAAGGCGACAACGTCGGTCATGAAAGGTGACGGCTCCTACGAGGATTCGGCCGGCGGCAAGGTGACCGAGAGCGGCACCTGGACCGCGAACAACGGCAAGGTCTGCTTCCAGGATACCGCCCACAAGAACCCGGAACAGTGCTGGACCACGACCAAGATGGACGCGAACGGGAAGTTCGCCGCGACCTCGACCGACGGCAAGACCGTGCTTCAGATCACGAAGCAAAAGACCTGAGCCGAACCTCGCTCAAGGCGGACGGGCGGCCGGCGGCGGCCGCCCTTCCCGCTTACGGCTCCCCCGCGCCCCACAGCCGCCGCTGCTCGACCCAACCGGCGCGGCCGGCGACGTCGAACTGGCACCACCCCTCGCTGCAGTTGCCGAGCGTGCCGACGACCCCAGGCTCGACGTTCCAGCGCAGCGTGGCGGACGCACTGGCGCCCGCGCGCATCGGCGCGAGACCCTTGCCGGTGACGATCGCGGTCCGCTTCGGATTGAGCAGCCGGGCAACGATCCACCCTTCCGCCCCGTCCGGGTCGCGCACCCGGCGCCAGCCCTGGTACAGGCGCACCACTTTCACCGGCAGGCCGACGCGGTGATAGACCCAGTCGATCGGGTAGCTCTCGCTCGGCCCGACACGCATGTTGACCTCGTCGGAGCGCAGCGAAGCCCAATAGGGCACCTCACGATCCTGGGCATGGGCTGGGAGGGCGAGGAAGACTGTGAAGACGAGCAGCAGGCGGCGCAACATGGCCGATGCGTCTACCGGTTGAGACAGGGTCGATTCAAGGCGCGCAAGGCTGTTCGCAACATCCTTTCACCAGCCCTTGCCGCCGCGCCCGATTATGTCCTAACGCAGCGCCGAGGAAGCCCGTCCGCTGGGCCGGGGGGAGAGGCATCGATGATCCGCAGGACCGCTCTCGCTTTGGCGCTGCTTGCGCTGCCCGCCATAGCCCATGCGCAGGCCCCCGTCGCCGCCACCCCCGACAGTGGCGACACGGCCTGGGTGATCACCGCCTCGGCCCTGGTTCTGCTGATGACCTTGCCCGGCCTCGGCCTGTTCTACGGCGGCCTGGTGAGGGCGAAGAACGTCCTCTCGGTGCTGCTGCAGGTCGGCGCGGTGGCCGCGGTGGTCTCGCTGCTGTGGATCATCGTCGGCTACACGATCGCGTTCGGCGACGTGACCAACGGCCTCGTCGGCAGCGGCCGCGCGTGGATGCTGACGCCGGCGAACCTGTTCACCGTCAGGCCCGACACCACTCTCCCGGAAAGCGCCTACGCGCTGTTCCAGCTCACTTTCGCGGCGATCACGCCGGGCCTCATGGTCGGCGCGTGGGTCGACCGCGCGCGCTTCTCGTGGGTCGTCGTCTTCAGCGCCCTGTGGAGCCTCATCGTCTACGCGCCCGTGGCGCACTGGGTGTGGGGCGGAGGATGGCTCGCGCAGCGCGGCACGGTCGATTTTGCGGGCGGCATCGTGGTCCATACGACCGCGGGCGTCTCGGCGCTGATCGTCGCGCTGCTGCTCGGGCGCCGGCAGGGCTTCCCGACCAGCGCCCTGCTGCCGCACGCCCCGGGCCTGACGATGGTCGGCGCCATGCTGCTGTGGGTCGGCTGGTTCGGCTTCAACGGCGGCTCGGCGCTGACCGGTTCGGACGGCGCGGCGAGCGCGATCCTGAACACCCACGCCGCCGCGGTCACGGCCGCGCTGGCGTGGATCGCGATCGAACGCGTGACCTTCGGCAAGCCGACCACCATCGGCTTCGCCACCGGCGCGGTGGCGGGCCTCGCGACCGTCACACCGGCGGCGGGGTTCATCTCGCCGGGCGGCGCGATCCTCGTCGGCGCGCTTGCGGCCCTGGTGTGCTATTTCGCCATCCAGCTGGTCAAGGTGAAGCTGCGGGTCGACGATTCCCTCGACGTGTTCGCGGTCCACGGCGTTGGCGGCATGCTCGGTTCGATCGCCGTCGCGTTCCTCATGTCCGAAGGGTTCGGCGGCGCCGGCTATGGCGAGGCGATGACCTTCGGCGCGCAGCTCGGCGCCCAGGCGCTCGCCGTCGCCGCGGTGGCGGTCTACTCGATGATCGCGACGACGCTGATCGCGCTTGCCGTCTCGCTGGTGCTGCCGATGCGCGTGAGCGAGGACGACGAGCGCCAGGGACTCGACATCGCCAACCACGGCGAACGCGGCTGGGATTTCGACTGACGTGGATCGGGCCGCTTACGAAGACTACGTCGCCGCGTTCAACCGCAAGGACTACGCGCGGATGGCGAGCTACTACGCCGAGGACGTCGAGTTCATTCTCAGCCAGGAGCGTGGGCTCGTGTTTCACGGCCGCGAGGCCATCCTCGCTCTCTACAAGCCGTTCCACGAGGCGGTCGACGAACGGGTCGACGTCGTCCGCTTCGCCGCCGGGGACGGCTTCATCGCCGCCGAGGTCGATGCCGAATTCCGCCCGATCCCGGGCGCGAGCCAGGACGTGATCGACCTGCCGCAAGGCAAGGTGCTCAAGGTCACGACGTTCGCGTTCTACGATCTCGGCCCGGACGAGCGCTTTACGCGCATCCGGGCCGCCAGCCAGTCACGCCGCTACGAAGACGCCTGAGGGGAGACATATGAGGGGGGTTGCAACCCGGATCATCGCGGCTTTCGCGCTGCTCGGCACCGCGGTCGCGCAAGCGAGCGATGCGCCGTTCGTGCCGGTAACCGACGCGATGATCCAGCATCCCGACCCGAAGGACTGGCTGAGCTGGCGGCGGACGCTCGACAGCTGGGGCTACAGCCCGCTCGGCGAGATAACGAAGGCCAATGTCCCCCAGCTGCGCATGGTCTGGGTGCGGCCGCTCGACGCCGGGCACCAGGAAGGCACGCCGCTGGTCCACGACGGGGTGATGTATTTCCCCGGCCCGGGCGACGTGATCACCGCGCTCGACGCCGTCTCGGGCAACGTCCTGTGGCAGTACAAGCGCGAGCGGCCCAAGGACCTCGACAAGTTCCTCACTTTTCCCGACACCAACCGCAACCTTGCGATCTACGGCGACCTCATCATCGCCCGCGGGTCGGACGACCATATCTACGCGGTCAACGCCCAGACCGGCAAGCTCGCCTGGGACACCGAGATCATGGACTACCACAAGGGCGCCAAGCAGAGCTCGGGCCCGATCATCGCCGACGGCCTCGCCATCACCGGCCGCTCGTGCGACCAGAAGGGCGGGCCCGACGCCTGCGTGATCACGGCGCACGACGCGAAGACCGGCAAGGAAGTGTGGCGAACGAGCACCATCGCCCGCGGCAGCGATCCCAACGACGCCACCTGGGGCGGCACGCCGCTCGAACGGCGCCAGCAGGTCGGCGCGTGGATGAATGCGAGCTACGACCCCGAGCTGCACCTGCTCTACATGGGCACTTCGGTCTCGACCCCGGCCCCGAAGTTCATGCTGGCGGGCAACCAGTACACCTACCTCTATCACAACTCGACGCTGGCGCTCGACGTGCGCACCGGCAAGATCGTGTGGTATTACCAGCACGTGGTCGATCACTGGGACCTCGACCACACCTTGCCGCGCATCCTCATCGACGAGCAGGTCGCGCCCGATCCCCGGGAAGTCACCTGGATCAACCCGAAGATCGTCAAGGGCAAGGTCTACAAGGTCGTCACCGGCATCCCCGGCAAGACCGGCATCGTCTACACGCTCGACCGCAGGACCGGCGAGTTCCTGTGGGCGCGAGCGACGGTGATGCAGAACGTGGTCCAGTCGATCGACGGCGCGACCGGCAAGGTCACCGGCAACCCCGCGACGCTGTTCGACAAGGTCGGCGACACGCGCTTCGTCTGCCCCTCCTCGACCGGCGGCGCGAACTACCAGGCGCCGGCCTACAGCCCGCTCACGAGGACGATGTACTTCCCCGAGCAGAACCTGTGCGAGACGGTGACCGCGACCGAGCCGAAATGGCCCACGCCGACCTACTCGGTTGCCTCGAAGATCGCCCTGTCACCCGATGCGGACGGCAAGCTCGGCGTGATCACCGCGGTCAACGCGGTCACCGGCAAGACCGCATGGAAGTTCTCGACCCGCGCGGGCATGCAGTCGATCCTCGCCACCGGCGGCGGGCTGCTGTTCGCCGGCGATGCCGCGGGCCGCTTCCGCGCGCTCGACCAGGCCACCGGCAAGGTCCTGTGGGAAATGAACCTCGGCTCGGCGGTGACAGGCTACCCGGTCACCTTCATGGCCGGCGGGCACCAGTACGTCGCCGTCTCGACCGGTTTCTGGCTCGGCGACAGCTTCACGCCGGAGCTGATCCACGGCACGCAGGGCACGCTATTCGTGTTCGCCCTGCCCTCCGCCGGCATCGGCCGCCAGGGCCCGCCGCGCGCGCCGATCAACCCGGCGAGCGCGCCGATGCCGATCGATCCGGGCGGCCCGGCGAGCGCCCCGGCGGCCTCCGCGGGCGACGGCAAGGGGGTGTACGACAGCGCCTGCGCCGCCTGCCACGGCGCCGATCTCATGGGCGCGGGCGAAGCCCCGGCGCTCAAGGGCCCCGCCTTCCTCGACAAGTGGAACGGCAAGGACGCCGCGCTCTATACCTTCATCCACCAAAACATGCCCCCCGGCGCCGGCGGATCGCTGAGCGACGGCGACTACCGCGCCGTTACGGCCTACGTCCTGCGGGCGAACTCAGCGCCGTAGGAGCACCCCCTCGAACATTAACCCGCCGAAACGCCCCTATTCAGCGGCCGTGCATGGCCAATCGGGCAAGTTCGGCGCATAATTCCGAAAGAAAAGGATCGATCATGGGTAAGTCGTTTTCCCTTCTCGCGCTGGCCGCCGCCGCGCTGGCTCCCGCCGCGCCGGCTCTTGCGCATGCCCACGTGGTCAGTTCGATCCCGGCCGCCAACGCGGTCGTCGCCGCGCCCCAGCAGGTCAGCATCACCTTCAACGAGAAACTCGTGCCGGCCTTTTCCAAGATCGAGATCTCGATGGCCGGGATGAACATGGGCGTGCCCGTCAAGACGGCGCTCAGCGCCGACGGCAAGACGCTCGTCGCGACGCCGAAGGGTGCGTTCGTGAAGGGCAGCTACGTCATCAACTGGAGCGCCGCCTCGACCGACGGGCACAAGACCAAGGGCAGCATCCCGTTCAAGATCAAGTGACGTGGTCGAGCTGGCGGTCATCGTCTGCCGGCTCGCGCAATACTGGGCAGCGTCGATCCTCATGGGATCGGCGCTGTTCTTCGTTTACGCGCTGCCGTCGCAAGGCCCGGCCTCGGCGGCGAGCCTGCGCTGGAGCAGGCCGCTGCTCTGGGTCTCGGCGATCGTGCTCCTTGTCGCAACCGTGGCCGGGCTGGTGACGGAGACGGCGGTCCTTGCAGGATCGCTGGCCGACGCGTTGACCGCCGAAGCGCTCACCGCGGTGGTCTCGCAAATGGACCTCGGCAAGGCCGCGCTCGCTCGCGCCGCCCTCGCCCTCATCGCCGTGCTGTGGACCGCGTTCGTGCCGCGCCGGCGCGCGCTGTGGCTCGGCACGGGCATGCTCGGCGCCCTTGCCTGCGTCTCCATCGGCTGGATGGGCCACGGCGGGGCAACGGACGGGGCCGGCCATGTGCCGCATCTCGCCGCCGACATCGTGCATGTCCTCGCCGCCGCGTTATGGGTCGGAGCCTTGGTCGCTTTCGTCGGCCTCGTCGTCGCTCGCAAGGGCGCGGAGCAACTCTCGGCCACCGCGCTGGCCCTGCAGCGCTTCTCGCCCATCGGGATCGCCCTTGTCGCCACGATCGCGGCGACCGGGCTGGTCAACACCTGGTACATGATCGGGACCGACTTCGACGGTGCCATCCACGCCCCCTACGGCCAGCTGCTCGCCCTCAAGGTCGCGCTGTTTGGCGGCATGCTGGTGCTGGCCGCGCTCCACAGGCAGCGGTCGGTCCCGGCCCTTGCGGCAAGACTCTCGTCAGGCCGGCAGCCCGAGCAGGACGCTCTCGCTTCGCTGCGACGGTCCATCGCGCTCGAGGCGTTGCTGGGACTGGCCGTGCTGATGACGGTCGCGTGGTTCGGGACGCTCGAGCCGCCGATGGCGATGTAGGCTCAGTCCCCGGTCAGGATGCGATCGACCAGCTGCTTCACGGTGGGCGTGAAGTTGTTCGAATAGAACGGGTCCTGCTTGAAGCGGTATGCGCCGTG
>DATJHD010000212.1:0-2806 GCA_035494275.1 Croceibacterium sp. | reverse complement strand
TGAACGCCGAAAGCCCGCGCGAACCCTCGCCTTCGCCGGTGCGGGCGAAGGTCACGTAAAAGTCCGCGATGCCGCCGTTGGAGATGAGCGTCTTCTCGCCGACCAGCACCCACTCGTTGCCGTCCTTCATCGCCGACGTGGAGATGTTCGCCGCGTCCGACCCGCACTCGGGCTCGGTCATCGCGAATGCGGCGATCGCCTGCCCGCTGGCCACGCGCGGCAGCCATTCGCGCTTCTGGTCGATCGTTCCGAACAGGCTGATCGCGCCCGAGCCGAGACCCTGCATGGCGAACGCAAAATCGGCGAGCGCGCTGTGATAAGCGAACGTCTCGCGGGCGAGGGCGAGGCTGCGCACGTCGGGGCGCGTGTCGCCATTGGCGACGCACAGCTTGAGGAATCCCGCGGCGCCGAGTTCTCGCACGAGCATCCGGCATTCGCTGTCGAGGTCGTCGGCGTAGCGGTTCGCGCAGTTGACCGTGCACCATTGTTCGAGCTGGTCGGCAAGTTCGCGATGCCGAATCTCGAAGAAGGGCCAGGCGAGGTCAGTCACCGTAGAACTCCGGCGGGCGCTTCGCGGCGAAGGCCTCGTACGCGCGTTGAAAGTCCTTTGTCTGCATGCAGTCGGCCTGCGCTTGCGCCTCCATCTCGAGCGCTTCTTCGATGGAGACGTTCCATTCGGCGTCCAGTTGCTTCTTGGTGACCGCGTGGGCGAAGCTCGGGCCCGCCGCGATCTGGCCGGCCAGCGCATAGGCCTCGGCGGCCACGTCCTCGACCACGCGGTTGTAGAAGCCCCAGGCGAGCCCTTCGTCGCTGGTCATTACCCGGCCGGTGAACAGCAGCTCGGCGGCGCGGCCGTGGCCGATGATCCGCGGCAGAATCGCGCAGGCCCCCATGTCCGCGCCTGACAGGCCGACGCGGGTGAATAGGAAGGCCGTCTTGCAGCCGGGCTGGCCGAAGCGGATGTCGCTCGCCATCGCCATGATCGCGCCCGCGCCCGCGCAGACGCCCTCGACCGCGGCGACGATCGGCCGCGGACAGGTGCGCATCGCGCGCACCAGGTCGCCCGTCATGCGCGTGAACTTCAGCAGGCCGTCACGGTCCATCTTCGTGAGCGGGCCGATGATCTCGTGGATGTCGCCGCCCGAGCAGAAATTGCCGCCTGCGCCGCGAATGATGACGGCCTTCACCTCGCGCGCGCCGTTCAGTGCTCGGAAGGTGTTGCGAAGTTCGTCATAGCTGAGGAAGGTCAGCGGGTTCTTGCGCTCGGGGCGGTTGAGCGTGACCGTCGCGACTCCATTCTCGAACTTCCACAGGAAGTGGTTCGGCTGGAAGGTCGCGGGATCGAAGCTCACGCGCTCGTGCCTCCGTCGAGCGTGATCGCCGCGCCGTTGATGTCGCGGCTCAAGGGCAGGCAGAGCATGGCAATGACGTTACCGATCACCTGCGGATCGACCAGCCGCCCGCTCGCATTCATGTTGGTGATGATTCCGCGCGAATCCTCGGCGCTGCGTCCGGTGATCTCGGACACGCGCGCCACGGACTGGTCGGTCATCGGCGTATCGACATAGCCGGGGCAGACCGCGTTCACCGTGAGGTTGGTCTTCGCATATTCCGCGGCGAGGCTGCGCATCAGGCCGAGCAGGCCGTGCTTCGAGGCCGCGTAATGGGCGGCGTAGGGCACGCCGCGCAGGCTTGCCACCGACGCGACGAACACCAGCCGCCCATTTTCGCTCTTGAGCAGGTCGCCGATCGCGGCGCGGGCGCAATCGAACGCGGCGGTGAGGTTGGTCGCGATGATCCGGTCCCAGCTCTCGCGGCTCATCTTGTGAAAGGGGGCGCTCTCGGCGATCCCGGCGTTGACAATGAGCAGGTCGATCGGTCCGTTCGCGGCGCGGGCTTCGTCGAAGGCGGCGCTGACGCGATCCGAGTCGGTCACATCGCACTGAATCGCGGTTCCGCCGAGCCCTTCGGCGACGGCTTTCAGCGGCTCGATGCGCCGGCCGAGCAGCGATAGCTTTGCTCCGGCCGCATTGAGATGCTCGGCGGCCGCGGCGCCGATCCCGGTACCGCCGCCGGTGATCAGCGCGTGCCGCCCCTCCAGCGCCCTGCTGTCCATCGTTTCAGCATTGGCCGAAGCGCCTTGAGGTGGCAAGGCGCGGCCATGAAAGTCGCAATCCTCGAAACCGGACGCCCGCCCGGCAACCTCGCCGAGGAGTTCGGCGATTATCCCGCGATGTTCGGCCAGCTGCTCGGTCCCGGGTTCCAGATCGAGAGCTTCGACGTGCAGGCAGGCAAGCTGCCGGATCCCACGGCGCACCACGCCTACATGATCACCGGCTCACCGGCCGGGGTGTACGATCCGCTGCCGTGGATCGAGCCGCTGCAGCAGTTCATCCGCTCGGTGAACGGCGCCAAGATGGTCGGCATCTGCTTCGGGCATCAGATCATGGCCGAAGCGCTCGGCGGCCATGTCGAGAAATCCGACAAGGGCTGGGGCGCAGGACTGCATCGCTACACGGTCGTGCGCTCGGAACCGTGGATCGACACGGCCGGGACGATCGCGATTCCGGCCTCGCACCAGGATCAGGTGGTGCTTCAGCCGCCCGACACCGACGTGGTCGCCGCGTCCGACTTCACCCCGTTCGCCGCGCTCGCCTGGACCGATCGGCCGGCGATCAGCTTCCAGTTCCATCCCGAATTCTCGCCGGCCTTCGCCAAGGCGCTGATCGAAAAGCGCTACGACATCGTGCCTGATCCGATTACGGCGATCGCCTCACTCGATGCGCCCAACGACAACGCCGTGGTC
>DATJHD010000211.1:0-2736 GCA_035494275.1 Croceibacterium sp. | reverse complement strand
CGTCGAGATCGAGAACATCGTGCGGCACATGCGCATGGGCAAGAGCGCCTACCAGGCGGCGATCGACGCCGCCGACGAGATCGGCCTCGCGGTGGTCGCGACCAGCCTGTCGATCGTCGCGGTGTTCCTGCCCGTCGGCCTGATGCCGGGGATTTCCGGGCAGTTCTTCAAGAACTTCGGCCTGACGGTCGTCGCCGCCGTGCTCATGAGCCTTGCCGTCGCCCGGATGATCACGCCGATGGTGGCGGCCTATTTCCTCAAGGCCCACGGCCACCAGAGCCACGGCGAGGGCCGCCTGATGGATCGCTACATGGCGATCCTCAAGTGGACGCTGAGCACCGAGAAGGTCGAGGCCTACCGCAACCGTCGCCCGAGCGTCGCGTCGCGTGGCTGGTACGGCTTCGTCGAATTCCTGTTCTTCTGTCTGTACCTCACGCTGGCGTACGTCTTCATGAAATACGGCGGCCAGTTCCTGCTCGGCGGGATCGGCGGGAGCATGGCGAGCCTCGGCAAGCTCGGCCTGTTCGTTGCCGGCCTTCTGGTCGCGCGCCTCGTCACGGGGCCGATCGCCGGATTGATCGGCCCGCGCTTTGCCGAATGGCACGATTATTATCGTCACCTCGTCCGTTCGCGCTATCGCGATCACCGCGCGTGGATGTTCGGTGTCGGGGTCGCCGCGCTGATGATTACCGCTGGGCTGCTCTACAGCATGCCGCAGCAGTTCCAGCCGATCACCGATTCGGACACCAGCCGGGTGAACATCGAGATGGTCCCGGGGACCACGATCGAGCAGACCGAAGCCGTCGCCGACCGCGTGACGGCGATCCTCGAAGCGCAAAGCGACGAGGTCGGGCGCGTCCTCGAAAGCATCCGCGAAGGCAACGCGCGACTGTTCGTGGTCTTGAAGGAAGACCGGCCGCTCAAGAGCTATGTGTGGGAGCGGCAGCTGACGCCGCAGCTGCAGAAGGTGCCCGACGCGCGCGTGACGTTCGCCTCGCAGAACGGCGGCGGCGGTACGGGCCGCGACATCTCGGTGATGCTCACCGGCTCCGACCCGGACGTGCTCAATCGCACCGCGCAGACGCTTGTTCACCAGATGGCCGCCGTCCCCGGTGCCGTCGCGCCGCGCATCGCCGCCGACATGCAGCGGCCCGAGCTCGTGATCGTGCCGCACCTCGACCTCGCGGCGGAGCTCGGGGTCACGACGAGCGCACTCAGCCAGGCGATCCGCATCGCCACGCTCGGCGAGATCGACCAGAACGCGGCCAAGTTCTCGCTGTCCGACAGGCAGATCCCGATTCGCGTGGTCCTCGGCAAGACCTCGCGCGAGAACATCGCGACGATCCAGAACCTGCCGGTGCCGACGACCACCGGCGGCTCGGTGCCCCTGCAGCGCGTCGCCGACATCCGCTTCGGCGCCGGCCCGACCCAGATCCAGCGCTTCAATCAGGCGCGGCGCATCTTCGTCGGCGCCGACCTCGCGCCCGGCGCCGTCAGCGGCCCGGTGATGAACGCGATCAAGGCGCTGCCGATCATGCGCAACCTGCCGCCGGGCGTATCGAACAAGCCGGTCGGCAACGAGAAGTGGCAGGGCGAGCTGATCCAGAACTTCATCATCGCCGTGATCGCCGGCATCCTGCTGGTGTTCGCGGTGCTCGTGCTGCTCTATCGGCGGTTCGTCTCGCCGCTCGTCAACATGACCTCACTGCTGCTGGCCCCGTTGGGGGGCCTGCTGGCCCTCGTCGTCTT
The DNA here is from genome assembly GCA_035494275.1 of Croceibacterium sp. Taxonomy (GTDB): domain Bacteria; phylum Pseudomonadota; class Alphaproteobacteria; order Sphingomonadales; family Sphingomonadaceae; genus Croceibacterium_B. The sequence goes on along the minus strand of DATJHD010000211.1, from coordinate 987 downwards.
CGGGCTCGTCCGCAACGGCCAGCCCGACCCGATCTCGATCGCGGTCTATATCGGGCTGCTGATGCTGCTCGGCATCGTCGCCAAGAACTCGATCCTCTTGATCGACTTCGCGATCGAGGAAATGGCCGCCGGCGTGCCCAAGCGGCAGGCGATCATCGATGCCGGCCACAAGCGCGCCCAGCCGATCCTGATGACCACCGTCGCCATGACGGCGGGCATGGTGCCGACCGCGCTGTCGCTGTCGGGCGACGCCGCGTGGCGCTCATCGATGGGCACGACGGTGATCGGCGGGCTCTTGCTCTCGACGATGCTCACGCTGCTGATCGTGCCGGCGGGCTTCAGCCTCGCCGACGGTCTTGAGAAGCGGCTCGGACCGTGGCTGCGCCAGCGGGTCCTGACCTACCGTCCGGAGCACAAGCACGAGCCGACCGCGGAGGGCTATCCGGCCGAGTGAGCTCTGGGGGCGCCGCATGACCGGCCGGAACGTCCTTCCGATGCCGCTCAGAGCCCCGCTCCCGCCCGACCGTGCGCGGCGCATGCGGCGCGTGGCAACCGGCCTGCTGGTCGCGATGGCCGCCCTGTTCGCCCTTGCCCGCGGCCAGCTCGGCAATAATCCTGCGTGGGAATGGGTGCTGGCCTTCACCGAGGCGGCGATGGTCGGCGGGCTGGCCGACTGGTTCGCGGTCACCGCATTGTTCCGCCACCCGCTGGGCGTGCCGATCCCACACACGGCGATCATCCCCGAGAACAAGGACCGCATCGCCGAGACGATGGCGCGGTTCCTGCAGGCGAATTTCCTCACCCCGGCGGTTGTCGCGCGGCGCATGCGGGCGATGAACCTCGCGGGCGCGGCCGGCGACTTCCTCGCCCGCCCACCCGGCGGCGAATCGGGCATTCGCCGGGGCGCCGGCGAGCTCTTCGCGGACGTTCTCGAATCGCTCGATCCCGAGCGCCTCGGCGGCCAGGTCAAGGCCGGGCTCGTGCACC
>DATJHD010000210.1:0-13302 GCA_035494275.1 Croceibacterium sp. | reverse complement strand
TTCCCCTGGAGGAACGAACCCGATGACGCGCGCACCCGACATTGACGTGGCCATTGTCGGCGCCGGCATTTCCGGCATCTCGATGGCAGCGCACATGAAGGTGATGTGCCCCGGCACGAGCTTCACGTTGATCGAGCGGCGGGCCGAGATTGGCGGCACGTGGGACTTGTTCCGCTATCCCGGCGTCCGCTCGGACAGCGACATGCACTCCCTCGGCTTCCGGTTCGAACCGTGGGTCCACGAGAAGGCGATCGCCGATGGCGAGGCGATCCTCGAATACCTCAACCGCGTGGTGAAGGAGCACGGGATCGGGCCTCACATTCGCTTCGGCAGCAAGGTCGTCGCGGCCGACTGGCATGCGGGGGACGGCCAGTGGCATCTCACGCTCGAGGACAGGCGAGGCTGGCACGAACTGACCGCCCGCTTTCTCTATCTCGCTTCGGGCTACTACGACTACGACAACCCGCACGATGCGCAGTTGCCGGGTCTGGAGCGCTTCGGCGGCACCGTCGTCCATCCGCAATTCTGGCCGCGCGACCTCGACTATTCGGGAAAGCAGGTCGTCGTGATCGGCTCCGGGGCGACCGCGGTGACGATCGTTCCCGCGATGACCGGCGAGGCCGCGCACGTCACCATGCTCCAGCGCACGCCCACCTGGATGGCCGCGCGCCCCAGCCGCGATGCTCTCGCCAATCGCCTGCAGAGGTGGCTCCCCGGCTGGCTCGCCCATTGGCTGACGCGCCAGAAGAACATCCGCATGGGGCAGTACTTCTTCAAGAAGGCGCGGAGCGAGCCGGAGGCGGTCGGCGCCTACCTCACTGGCAAGCTGCGCGAGGGCCTGGGCGAAGCTTACTGCGAAGAGCATTTTCAGCCGCCGTACGGCCCATGGCAGCAGCGTCTGTGCCTGGTGCCCGACGACGACTTCTTCGAAGCGGTGAAGAGCGGCAAGGCGTCGATCGCGACCGGCCATATCGAGACCTTCGAGCCAGATGGCGTGCGGCTGACCGACGGCCGCCTGGTCCCTGCCGACCTGGTCGTCACCGCCACCGGCTTGCGGCTGACCATCGGCGGCAAGATCGCGGTTTCGATCGGCGGCCGGCCCATCGACTGGACCGAGCACTGGTTCTACCGCGGCTGCATGTTCTCGAACGTGCCCAACCTCGCGGTCGTGTTCGGTTATCTCAACGCCAGCTGGACGTTAAGGGCCGACAACAACGCCGAATACATTTGCCGCGTGCTCAACCGCATGCACGACAAGCGCGCTGACGTGGCGGTGCCCTGGCTCCCCGACGATCACGACCTAGAGGAGGATGACATCATCATCTACTCCTCCGGCTACCTTGAGCGCGCCCGCGCGCTGATGCCCAAGAGTGCGCCCGAACTGCCCTGGCGGCTCAACCAGGATTACCTCGAGGACTGCCGGGACTTCAGGAAACGGCCGGTCGACGACGGTGTGCTGCGCTTCGAAAAGGTGCCTGCCGAAGCCAGGGCGGCGTGATGGCCGACCGCATCTGGACCGCGGCACTGGTGGTCATCGGTGACGAGATCCTCTCCGGCCGAACGCCCGATAGGAATATCGCGCAGGTGGCGAGCTGGCTGCAGGTGCAAGGCATCCGCCTGACGGAAGTGCGGGTGGTTGCGGACGTCGAAGATGCGATCGTGCAGGCCGTGAATGCGCTCAGGAACGCGCACGACTACCTGTTCACGACCGGCGGAATCGGGCCGACCCATGACGACATCACCGTGGATGCGGTCGCGAAAGCCTTCGGCGTCCCCGTGGTGGTTCATCCCGAGGCGCGGCGAATTTTGGAAGACTACTATTCGACGCGTGGCGGCCTCAATGACGCGCGCCTGAGGATGGCGCGCGTGCCCGAGGGGGCCGACCTCATCCCCAATCGCATGTCGGGCGCACCCGGAATCAGGATCGGCAACGTCCATATGATGGCCGGGGTGCCGCACATCTGCGCCCAGATGCTCGATGCGCTCACCGGCACGCTCGAGGGAGGCGTGCCCCTGATCAGCGAGACGATCGGCTGCTGGGTCCCGGAAAGCGAGGTCGCCGACATCCTGCGCGAGGTCGAGAAGGCGCATCCGCAATGCCAGATCGGCAGCTACCCGTTCTTTCGCGACGGCAAGGTCGGCGCCAATTTCGTGATTCGCTCGACCGATTCCGCCGAGCTTGCGAGCTGCGCCGACACCTTGTGCGAAGCGCTGGGCGACGCCGGCTACGATTTCACGCCCGGCGGCATCTGAACGCGCGCCGCGATCGAAATCACAAAAAAGGGGAGCCGGAGCTCCCCTTTTTCATTCGAATGGTCGCGGCGATCAACCGTTGTAATAGCCGCCGAAAATGTAATCCCAAATGCTCCACTGGCGCTGTGCAGTAGGGCGCCGACGGCGCGCAGGCGCCTGCAAAACTCTGCGACTCGACATAGTTTGGTCCTCCTGTTTCGGAGGCCACTATGTGTTAACCTTAATGGCAAGTAAAGACTTTTGGTTACTTTTCCGTTAACCCGCGCCGGCGGAGCGCCGCTCGGCCTCGTTGGCAAGCCATAATTTGTACACCGCGTCGAGCGGCATCGGGCGGCCGAGCTGGTAGCCCTGGGCCGCCGGACAGCCGAGCGCGCGCAGGACTTCGAAGGTCCGTTCGTCCTCGACGCCTTCGGCGAGCACGAGGATATTGAGGTCGCGCCCCAAGGTAACGAGATGCTCGACGATCTTGCGCGCCTTGTGGTCGGTTTCGACGCGGCTCACGAACAGCCGGTCGATCTTCAATTCATCGAACGGCAGTTGCAGGAACGGCTCGAAGCTCGCCGCGCCGACACCGAAATCGTCGGCCGAGAGACGCACGCCGAGCTGCTTCAGTTCGGAAAGGACGATTCCCGCCCTCTGCAGGTCAGCGATCCGCGCGGTTTCGGTCATCTCGATCGTGACCTTCGAGGGCGGGACACGCGACGCCCTCAGCGCCTGGTCGAGCAGCCTGACGACATGGAAATCGTTGAGCATCGTCGCCGAGACGTTCATCGCAAGGTTGAAGTCGAGCTCGGCAAGCGGCGAGCGGGCGACAGCGCCGAGCCCGTCCGCGAAGACCTTCTCGGTGAGGGCCTGCATGCGCCCCACCTGCTCGCACTGCTCGATGAAATACGACGGCGGAATGTCCCCGCGCACCGGGTCGTCCCAGCGCGCCAGCGCCTCGGCGCCGAACATCCGCCCGGTCTTGAGATCGAACTGGGGCTGGTAGACGAGATAGATCTCGCCGTTCTTCATGGCTTCGTCGAGCCGGGCCTGCAGCGAAATGTTCCACCGCCGCTCCTCGTCCGATGCCTGGTTGGCAAGGATGACCGAATTGACCGCCTCGCTGGTCTTGTCGACCGCGGCGAGGGCGGAGGAGATGCGCTTGGCCGCGCTCGCCTCGTCGCTGGTGTCGGCGCCGAAGGTGATGCCGACGTCGATCGCGAGATCGCCGATCCTCAGCGCGCTGGCGAAAATCGCCCTGAGGCCGATAAGGTGCGAGCGCACCTGCTCGCGGTTCTCGTAGGCTTGCAGCCACGCGAAGTAGCGGCCGCCGTTCGAGTAGACGGTCAGGCTCTCGTCGTTGAGGCTCAGGCGATCGGCGATCAGTTGCATGTACTCGCCGTGTCGCGCGCGCGGTAGCGAGGCGAGCACTTCGTCGACGCGGTGGATCTTGGCCACCACCAGGGCCCGTGGATCGCTCGGCTTCGCCCGGGCGAGGTCGCGCTCGAGCTTTTCGAAGGTCGGCAGGCCGCTCAGCGCATCGATCAGCGGTGTCCGGCGGTGGAAGTTGTCCCAAAGTCGCAGCGCGCCGAACACGAGCAGAAAGGCAACCGCTTCCCACAGTTGCGCGGCAAGGCCGATCCAGATGCTCGCCACGAAGATGACCGCGAGAGCCATGACGGCGGCGCCGTAGAGCCAGCGGCGATAGGGCGCCCGTCGCGTCATGCTGGCAAGCAGCAGCATACAGGCGACGAGCAGGACCGAGGCGTACCACGGGATCGACGGGACCAGTCCGCGCTTCAGGGTTTCCGCCCCGAAGATCCCGGTGTAGCTCGCCGGCACCATCGGCAGGCCGGGGAGGGCCGCGAACGCCGAGCCCCTGCGCGCGAGCGGCCCGATGACGATCGTCTTTCCGGCAAAGCTGCGCGCATGCGGCGGGTCCTCCAGCAGCTGTCGCGCATCCCCGATCGGGTACGACGGTATCGACGAATAGCTCGTGGAATAATCGATGAAGAAGGTGTCGTCGGGCGAGCCCTGCTTCGCGGCGAGAGCGGCCGGAAAGCTCGGATAGACGGTCCGGCCGACGCGCACGGCATAGGGCGACGACCAGATGAAGCCGAAATGATCGACCCATTCCTTGCGAACGGCATGCGGGACGCCGCTCGACACCGGCGCGACGGACGATACGACGCCGTCCGTCCCGCCGCGCGTCATGTAACGGTCGACGAACACCGTTCGGCCCGAACGGCGCGCCGCCTCATTGAGCCGCGCGTCCTCGCGCGCCGGACCGGGTTGCTCGAAGGCGACATCGACGAAGATGCGCCGCGCCCCGGCAGCGGTCAGTCGATCGATGGTGTCGGCCAGTTGCGCCCGCGCCCCTGCCTTGTCCGGATCGGCGATGTCGGTGTCGGTGCCGATGAAGACGATGTCGCCCGAAGCCTGGTGCTGGAGCTGGCGTGACTGGACAGCCCACACGAGGCCGTTGAGCGGCGCGACAAGCCCGACCACCCCGATGATCAGGGCCGCGACGAAAGCAATCGCCAGGTGTCCCCGCCGTGGCTGCGTCAGAAGGCGCTTCTCGCCAGTCATTAACCTCTTTCAGGGCCGCCAAATCGTCGATCTGTCTGCGCGTCAGCTCCGCCTAGCGCGCGGGACTTAAGAAATGATGGCTAATCTTTTGGCTGCTGTCGTCCCTCACCGGTCTTGCAAGGGCCTTCCGGTCGCACCCTGGCTTCGTCTCCTTGGCCGACGCGCCGCCTTTCGACGTTGCACCTTGCCCGAGGCGAGTGGCCATCGGCTGAAGGTGCGTATCCGTGGCATTACGCAACGGGCACGCTGCCGGAAGCGAGCGAGCGGGGCGGAATATTATGCTTGTCCGTGAGGGGCTTTGCGGACCGTATCGTCTCTGCTCTCGGCAAGGGGTTTGGGCAGCCGCTTGATCGAGGGCGGGCCTTGAAGAAAACGCGGGTTGTTAGCTCGCTTTCGGCCCCCTAAGGCCACCCGCTCGGCCTCTTGCAAGATCGAACGACCTTGGAATCCTTCCTTACTTCGACCGCCCTCGTCGCGCTTGCAGAAATCGGCGACAAGACCCAGCTGCTCGCGATAGTGCTCGCGACGCGCTTCAGGCGCCCGTTGCCGATCATCGCCGGAATCTTCGTGGCGACGATCGCCAATCACTTCCTCGCCGCCCTGGTCGGCGACCAGGCGGCGCATTTCCTCACGGGCGAGTGGTTCCGCTATCTCGTGGCGGCCTCGTTCATCGTCATGGCCGGGTGGACCCTCGTTCCCGACAAGCTCGAGGACGAAGAGCCCAAGCCGAGCCGGTTCGGCGCCTTCCTCACGACCGTGCCCGCCTTCTTCCTCGTCGAGATGGGCGATAAGACGCAGGTCGCGACGATTGCGCTCGCCGCGCGCTTCCACACCGTCGTTCCGGTGATGGCCGGGACGACGGTGGGCATGCTGATCGCCAACGTGCCGGCGGTCCTTCTCGGGCACGAGGTCATCAAGCGTGTGCCGCTCAAGACCGTGCGGCTGGTCGCGGCGCTCCTGTTTCTCGCGATCGGGGTGTGGCTGCTGCTCCAGACGGCGGGCCTCGCCTAGCAAGCGGCGCGTGGCGCAGAGGGGTCGCGGGAACCCCGCCTCGCGCCAGCCTTTTCCCCTGCGCCGCCAATGCGTTGCATGCACCACGCGAGCACGCCGGCGGCAGGAGAAAGACCATGCCCGACTTCGACGACGCCACCACGCAGGAAGAGGACACTGTCCATTACGAAGGCCCGACCGGCGGCTGGCGCTCGCTGACGAGCATCGCCAGGATCTTCGGCAAGGAAGTCGACAGGCCGGACGCCTTCGACCTCCTGCGGCGGCAGAACAAGCCCGGCGGCTTCATGTGCGTCTCGTGCGCGTGGACCAAGCCGAAGGATTACCACGTCGCCGAGTTCTGCGAGAACGGGGCCAAGGCGACGCTGTGGGAGCAGACCGGCCGCCGCGCGTCACCGGAATTCTTCGCCCAGCATACCCTCGGCGAGCTGCAAACCTGGCAGGACAACCAGCTCGAGCAGGCCGGGCGGCTGACCCATCCGATGCGCTACGATCGGGCGAGCGACAAGTACGTGCCGTGCTCGTGGGACGAGGCATTCCAGGCGATCGGGGCCGAGCTGAAGGCGCTCGAACCCAAAGCGAGCGTGTTCTACACCTCGGGCCGGGCCAGTCTCGAGACGTCATACTGCTGGGCGTTGTTCGCCCGGCTCTACGGCCACAACAACCTGCCCGACAGCTCGAACATGTGTCACGAGACGACCTCGGTCGGCCTCAAGAAGGTCACCGGCTCGCCGGTCGGAACCTGCACGCTCGAGGACATCGAGAAGTGCGACGCGCTGTTCTTCTTCGGCCAGAACACCGGCTCGAACAGCCCGCGCTTCCTTCATACGCTCCAGGCGGCGGTGAAGCGCGGCTGCCGGATCGTCACCTTCAACCCGGTGCGCGAACGCGGGCTGATCGAGTTCGTCAACCCTCAGAACCCGGTCGAGATGCTGACGCCGAAATCGACGAAGATCTCGTGCCTTTACCTGCAGGTCCGCCCGGGCGGCGACATCGCGGCGATCATGGGCATGATCAAGCACGTCCTCGAACGCGAGGAGGCAAAGTGGGCGGCGGACAGGCAGCACCTGCTCGACGTCGACTTCATCGAGCAGCACACGGTTCATTTCGAGGCCTTCAGGGGCAAGGTCGAAGCGACGAGCTGGGAGGAGATCGAGCAGGAAAGCGGCATCGCGCGCGACGACCTGAAGGCCGTGGCGGACGTCTATTGCGAGGCCGACAAGGTGATCGGCATCTACGGCATGGGCGTGACTCAGCACGTCCACGGCTCGCAGACCATCGGCATGCTGGTCAACTTGCTGCTTTTGCGCGGCAATATCGGCCGCGAAGGGGCCGGCATCTCGCCGGTGCGCGGGCATTCGAACGTGCAGGGCCAGCGCACCGTCGGCATCTCGGAAAAGCCCGAGCTGGTTCCCAACGACACGCTGAAGAAGCTGTTCGATTTCGACCCGCCGCAGGACAAGGGCGTCAACACCGTCGAGGCCTGCGAGGGCATCATCGCCGGCCGCATCAGGGCGTTCCTCGGCCTCGGCGGCAACTTCGTGCGCGCGGTAACCGAGCGCGGCAAAATGGAGGCCGCGTGGCCAAACATGCGCCTCACCGTGCAGATCGCCACCAAGCTCAATCGCAGCCACCTCATCAACGGCGAGGTCGCCTACCTCTTGCCCTGCTGCGGCCGCTCGGAGGAGCAGCAAACGGTGACGATGGAGGATTCGCTCAGCATGATCCACGGCTCGGTCGGCAAAGCGAGGCCGGCGAGCGAGCACCTGCTCCCCGAGATGGCCATCGTCGCCGGCATCGCCGCGGCGACTCTGCCTACCAATCCCAAGGTCAGGTGGGACGAGTGGGTTGCGGACTATGCCAAGGTCCGCGACCTGATCGAGGCGACCTATCCCGACAAGTTCAAGGACTTCAACAAGCGCCTGTTCACGCCCGGCGGGTTCTACAAGGGCAACAAGGCGCGCGAACGGATCTGGGAGACGCAAAGCGGCAAGGCCGAATTCACCGTCCCGGCCGGCCTGTCGGCGATCGGCGTGCCCGACAAGCCGGGCCGCTGGCGACTCATGACCCTGCGCTCCAACGACCAGTTCAACACCACGATCTACGGCTACTCCGACCGCCTGCGCGGGATCGAGGGCACGCGCGACGTGCTGCTGATGCACCCGGACGAGATCGCCGCCGCCGGCCTCAACGAAGGCCAGAGGGTCAGCCTCGTCAGCGATGCCGACGATGGCGAGCACCGCCGGGTCGACGGGCTCACCGTGACCGCGTTCGACCTGCCACGCGGTACCCTCGCCGGCTATTATCCCGAGCTCAACCCACTCATTCCGCTATGGTACCACGACAAGCTGTCGAAGACCCCGGCGGCCAAGGGCGTGCCGGTCAAGATCGTCGCCTGAAAGGTTCACTCGCCGATCGCATTCCCCTTCGTCGCCTCGATCGCGAGCGGGCCGATCAGCGAGGCGACGATGCCCGGGCGGCCGGGCATGTCGGTCCTGCGCGCGTCCATGCGCAGCTCGTTCATGGCGATGTGGGCGACGACATGGCGGACGAACGGCAGGTGGTCGCCCTCGCCCCAGTCCTGGTGCTCGATATCGAATTCGAGCGTGTCGCCATGGATGGCGAAATGGTCGAGCGCGCCCATCGTGTAGGGGTTGTCGCAACGCCCGCAGGCGAGGCCGAACAGCTGCTCGCCGTCGCGGCGGATGAAGAAGTACTGTTTCTCGATGCCGACGCCGAAGCCGATCCAGACGCCGAGCACGTCGGCGGCGCCGATCCGGCGCCACGGCGCCGGCTGGACGTAGGCCGCCGGCGGCCCGGCGCCGCCCGCGCCGTCGCCGCGCACGATCGCGACCGGCGGCGAGCCGGGCGGCAGGCGGACTTGCGGATAGCCGCCCGGCGTTGGCCCGCGCGGGTCCTTGATCATCGTTTGCGCGAAGGTGCCGCCGCCCGCGCGCGTTCCGCTGACCACCAGGCCGCCTTCGCCGAGCCTCGCGGTCGCGCGATCCTCGCGGGCGAGCGAGCCGTCCTCGTTGACGTGGCGGATGGTGAACACGATGCCCCTCTTCTCGTCGAACGTGCCCGCGATGCGCGCGAGCGTGGTCCCGTCGGCGCAGCGGGTGCAGGCGATGCCGCTGACCTCGTGGCCGCGGATGACGAACTCGTAGACCTCGGGCTCGCCTGAACCGGTCCGCCAACCGCCGCGATAGAAATCGGCATCCTCGGCCGCCGCCGGGGCGGCCAGCAGCGTGGCGAAGGCCGCCAGGCCGAGCAGCATTCGCATGATGATTCGCTCTCCCACCGCCGCCGTTATTCCAGCCCGCGCCGGGAAACGAAAGAGCGGCCGAGAGGCGAGCGCGACGTCATGCCGGTCGCGCCCTGCGAGCCGGCGGTCCCTCGCGCACCTCCTTGCCATCCTTGCCCGCTCACGGGCGCTCGCCCATCGGCGAGGCCGAAACCGGTCGGAATGCGAACCGAAAAACGGGTTTGTCGGTTTCTTTTAGAAACTTCGCAGCAGGCGCCGGCCGCCCATCCACGCGCCGATGCCGCACACGAGCGCCACCCCGGTCAGCAGGATCAGCATCACGACGTCCCACAGCGGCCGAGCGCTGAGGGCGAAGTCGAGCCGATGAAGCCCGAGGTGCCACCAGCGGAACGCGCGGGAATCGCGATCCACGTAATCGATCAGCTCGCCGGTGCGCGGATCGAAGTAGAGCCGGGTGTGCTGCCGGTCCGCGAAGATCACCCGCCAGGCGGGCAGGATCGCCGGCGTGCTGTGGTGGCTATAGTGATAGGCATCGCCCGCCGTGATCAGGCCCTGCGAGGCGACCGCGGCGCGCGGCCGGGCACGTACGGCCAGCGACGCCAGCTCGCCGTCCGACGGCGCGGCGGGCGCGAGAGCGGGCAGCGACACTCGCTCGCGCGACCCGTCGGCATGGGCGACGATCGCGTAGACTCTGCCGCCCTGAAGCGCGACCTCGGCCGAGACGGCGCCGGGCGAGCGATGCGCGGCCAGCGCGCCGGTCATCGCCTCGACATCGCTGGCCGCCAGCGCGCGTCCCCGGAGCGCGGCGACCTCGCTTCGCGGCCCTGCGCTTTCGAGCCAGTGCCACGGCGTCATCGAGGCAAACCCGCTGAACACCCAGGTCAGCGTCGCGATGCCGAAGACCAGCCCGGTCCAGTGATGCCACAGGGCGATCCCGCGGAACGGCGACTTGCGTTTTGCGCGCCCGTACATGACGATCCCCACGTAAAGCCCGGTCACGGTGAGGAAGGCGCCGAGCAGCGAGGCGTAGATCACCACGTTGGACCATAGCGCGCCGTTCTGCCTGAGCGCCGTGAAATAGAGCCAGTGCGGCACGGCGCCGAGCCAGTTCCAGAACCTTTCGGGGGCGCTCGTGTCCTGCACCACCTCGCCGTTCCTCGCCGAGACGTAGAGCACCGTTCCGCGCGCGTCGGCGAAGCTCGCCTTGTAGAGCGGGGCGTAGGCGCGGAACTGGCCGTAGACGGTCCACTGGTCGAGGCCGCCGGGCGCGAGCGCCATCGCCGGCACCCACTGGAAATGGCCGACCATGTAGGCCTCGGCGATGCGGCGGGCTTCGGCCGGGCCGACCCGGGCCGGCGCGCCCGAGCGCAGGTCGACGAGCCCGTCGCCGTCGGCGCCGCGCCAGCGCAGGACCGGCCTTCCGGCCATCATCTCGACCGCGGCGCCTTCGAGCGGCTCCGGGGGCAGGCGAACCGCCGCGCAGCATGAGTTGAGGTCGAGCGGCTCCAGCCCGGCGAGCCGCTCCTCGTTCGTCGTCTGCGGGAACGAGACGTACATCATCACCACGCCGCTCAGCGTCCACATGAGCATAAGCAGCGAGAGCGCCACGCCCATCCAGCGATGGGTGAGGAACATCCACCGGCGGACCCGCCGCCCGGCCCGCGTGAGGCGGCCCCCGCCGTTCCCCCTAGAAGCTGAAGCGGTAGGTGGCATGGAGCGTCAACGGCGTTCCGAGGTTCCAGGCGGCATAGGGGGTGTCGATGAGGTCCTCCCGCACCTGGCTGATGCGCGTAGCGTACTTGTGGTCGAGAGCATTCTCCAGCCTGACGCCGATCCGGTGATGCCGGGCGGAATCGATGAACGTCCACACCGCCACGTCGACGATGGTATAGTTGCCGTGATCGATGCGGCCGATGCCGTTGCCGAGCTCGCTGTAGACGTCGCCGACCCAGTTCGCCTCGACGCTGCCGCCGAACCGCCCGTCGCGCGCTTGCGCGGCGAGGATCAGCTTGGCGATGTCGCGCGGGATCTCGCGGATCTGCCGGCGGGTCCCGTCGATCTCGGCTTCGGTGTGCGTGTAGTCCGCGGTCACGCTCAATATGCGGTTGAGGTGCGCGGTCAACACCACCTCGCCGCCCCACACCTTCACCGCACCGGGCGTATTGACGATGAACCCGTCGGGATAGGCCGGCAGGCTGTAATCGATGTCGATGAGGTTCTTCACCTTGCGGTAGAAGCCGGCGATCTCGCCGGTGACCGGTCCCTGGCCGAGGCCGATCGCGGCTTCGGCGTTGAAGCTTTCCTCGGGCTTGAGGTTCGGGTTGCCGGTCTCGCAGCACGGATCGATGACGTAGAGTTCGTAGGCGTCGGGCAGGCGGAACGAGGTGCCGACCTGGCCGCGCACGTACCCGTCGGGGCCGATCCCCAACCGGCCGGATACGTTCCACACCGTCTTGTCCGGCCCGTCGCTCGGCATGTTGTGCCTGAGGCCGGCGGCGAGGTTGAGCGCGCCGGTCGCAAGCTTGATCTGCGCGAACGGCGCGTGGACCTCTTCGGAGTGCCGGCCGATCAGGAACACCGCGTCCCGGCCGTGATACTTCTGGAAGTCCCACCCGCCGACGAGCGATACGGCGCCGGTCAGCTTGTATTCGCCGAGCGCGTTGACGCCGATGTCCTCGAACACCCACGGATCGTGGTCGTCGATGGTGGTCAGCGTGCCGGTCAGGTTCCCGGCGGCATCGAGATCGTTGTCGAACTCGGTGTAGGTCGAATGCCAGTCGTGCCAGTAGCCCTTGACGTAGAGCGCGAAGCGGTCGGTCGGCTTCCAGTCGACCTTGAGCGAGGCGATCTCCTCGTTGCGGGTGTTGAAGGCCGCGGCCGCGTCCTCGGCCTTGGCGAAATCGACCCGGCCCTCGTTGTGCTGGTAGGACGCGGTCAGGCGGAACGCGTCGGACGGCTCGAAGGCGTATTTGATGCCGCCAGTGGTCATCCGATAGCCGCGCTTGCGGTCGGTCGCGCTCGGCTGGTAATCCTGCCTGCGGAACGGCCGGAAGCCGTCCGCCTGGTCGTAGGAACCGTAGGCGACAAGATAGTTGTCGCCGAAGCTGCCGCGGACGTAGCCGTTGGCGTGGTACCCCTCGTTGGTGTCGTAGCCCACCTCGAGCGAGCCGTTGAAGTCCCGCGTGAAGTCCTTCGTGATGACGTTGACGATGCCGGCGACGGCCTGCGTGCCGTAGTAAAGCCCCTGCCCGCCCTTCAGCACCTCGATCCGCTCGATCATGCCCGAGGGCAGCGTATCGAGCGGGGTGGTGGTCGAATAGAGGCGGTTCGAGATCCGCACACCGTCGACCAGGAACAGCACCTCGCTGCTGCGCGAGCCGAGCAGCGACACGTCGACGTAGTCGAACGCGCCGTTCTTCGGGTTCACGTAGAGCCCCGGGACCAACATCTGCAGTGCCTGCGCCGTGTCGGTGAGACCGGCCTTGTCGACCGCCTCGCCGTCGACGATCTCGAGCCGCGAGCCGTATTTCTCAAGCTCCTGCGGCGTCGATTCCTCGAGCCGCTCGCCTATCACCTCGATGGCGTTGTCGCTTTCGCCGGCAACCTGATCCTGCGCCCGCGCCGCCACCGGCAGGAAGGCGACCGCCGCGGCTCCAGCGAGCCACACCGCGCCCTTGTAGTTCCCCATCCCCAATGTCCTTGTCCGTCACGTTCGCGCAAAAAGGCCTATGGGCGTGGGCCGCGGGCGGGGAGTTATTTACGGTAATCGGCGCGTAACAGGCCCGTTACGCCGTTCACGCGGGCTCGCCGGCCGCCAGGAAGCCCTTGACCGGCGGCAAGGCGTTTCCCGCAAAATTGCCCCGCGGCGAGGTGCCGACGACTTCAACTTACGGCAAAGTTGCGCCACAAGGGGGCCACGGCCGAATTGGGGGGCGATGGTGGGGGGAATGTTCGCGTCGTTTCGCCGTCTCCTTGCCCGGACATGGCTCGCCGCCGTGGTCGCGGTCCTGCTCGCTGGCGACTACGCCGGCAGCCATTACCTTGCCCGGATAGACCAGAAGGCCGGCGACGTGATGCTCGCGGCCAATGCCCGCCGCCGGGCGGTGTCGGACCGGATCGTCATCGTCGATATCGACCAGCGCTCGCTTGAGCTGATGAACGCGATGGCCGGAAGCTGGCCCTGGCCGCGCTCGGTGCACGGCGAA
>DATJHD010000209.1:0-4312 GCA_035494275.1 Croceibacterium sp. | reverse complement strand
GGTGTCGGACCGGATCGTCATCGTCGATATCGACCAGCGCTCGCTTGAGCTGATGAACGCGATGGCCGGAAGCTGGCCCTGGCCGCGCTCGGTGCACGGCGAACTGATCGATCACATCGAGGCCGAGCGCCCCCGGGCGATCGCCTTCGACGTCTTGTTCAACGAGCTCGACGTCTATCGGCCGGAACACGACGCGCTGTTTGCCGACGCCGTCGCGCGCTATCCCAATGTCTGGCTGGCGATGACGCTGAACAACGATGGCGAGGGCGCGCGCGTGCTCGACATGCCGCGCGCCGTCGGCATGCGCGCGCTGACGAACCCTCCCGCCGACACCCGCGTGCCCGCCATGCTGCCGCTGGTGCTGCTGAGCCACCCCGAGGCGATGCGCGGGGGGCTGACCAACTTCACGATGGACAGCGACGGCGTCGGCCGCCGCTATGCGCTTTACCTCGACCGTGCGGGCTGGCGCTTTCCTTCGCTGCCCGCGCGGGTGGTCGCCTCGCTCGGCCGGCCGCTGCCGGCCCGGCCATCCGTGATGCTGAACTATCGCAAGGGGTGGCGGCACATTTCCTATGCCGATCTCTACCTCGACAGCCTGCGCGCCAAACCTTTGCGTGACCCGCACGAGCTCAGCGGCAAGATCGTGCTGGTCGGCACGTCCGCGCCCGGGCTGATGGACATGCGCCTGACGCCGCTCGACAGCAATTTTCCGGGCGTCGAGATGCTGGCGACGGCCATCGACAACCTCGACCGCGGCGACTGGCTGCGCGAGGTTCCGCGGGGCTACATGCTGCCCCTGGCGCTGCTGCTGATCGGCCTCATCGCCGGCGCCTTCGCCCGCGGCGTCAGCGCCGCGCGGACCGGCTACGGGCTGCTTGCCGTCACCACGGTGACGCTCGGCGCCGCATGGCTGGCGCTCGTCAACGGGACCTTCGTGCCGGTCTTCGCCCCGCTGGCCGCCGGGTGGGCATTCTATCTCGCGAGCACGACGATCGCCTATCTCGACGAGCGCGCCCAGCGACTGAGGACGGCGGGCGCGTTCAAGCGCTTCCTCGATCCGCGGGTGGTCACCGAGCTGATCGGCCGCGGCGAGATCGACTACCGAGAACAGGCGACGGTTCGCGAAATCACCGTGCTGTTTTCCGATATCCGTGGTTTCACGAGCCTGTCCGAGAGAGCCGCCCCGGAAGAAGTTGTCACCCTGCTCAATCGTTATTTCACCCGCCAGGTGGAGATCATCTTCAAGCACGGCGGCACGCTCGACAAATTCATGGGCGACGGGATCATGGCCTTCTGGGGCGCGCCGACCGCCTACGCCGACCATGCGCGGCGCGCGGTCGACGCGGCGCTCGAGATGTCGGCCGCGCTCGACGCGTTCCGCGGCGAACTCGGCGCTCTCGGCACGGCGCTCGACATCGGCATCGGGCTGCACACCGGAAACGCGGTGGTCGGGTTCATCGGTTCCGACGAGCGACTCGATTACACCGCCATCGGCGACACGGTGAACAGCGCCAGCAGAATCGAGGGCCAGACCAAGGGCGTCTCGCGCATTCTCGCCTCGATGGCCACTCGCGAGGCCGCAGGCGAGGCTTTTGACTGGCGCGACAAGGGCTTGCACCGGGTCAAAGGGAGAGGCGAGGAACTTCACCTGTTCCAACCCTTGCGAAAAACGCCTATCGTCGCCGCGACAGCTAAGGGGGACTCATGAGGATCGGCTGGGCACTCGCCGGTACCCTGGCCTTGTGCATGGCGGCTTCCGCCGCGGCGGAGGACGGTGCGCTGATCCGTGCCGACGAGCTCAAGGCGACGCCGTTCATCGACGCCGCCACGGCGGTGAAGCTGCCGGCCAACCAGGCGGTGACCATCGTCGAGCGCAAGGGTGGCTGGCTCAAGGTCGAGGCGAACGGGCAAACCGGATGGGTGCGCATGCTCAATGTCCGCCTGGCCGCCGCAAGCGGCCCGGCGCAGGGCCAGGCCAACGTTCGCGCGGCCTCGCTGCTGCGCACCAACAGCTCGGGGCGCACGGTGACCACCGGCATCAAGGGACTGGGTGAGGAAGACCTCAAGAACGCGTCGCCCGATCCCGCCCAGGTCGCCGAGCTCACGACGCTGGCGGTGTCGGCGGACGAAGCGACCGCCAACGCCCGCGCCAGCGGGCTGGTCGAGCAGCAGGTCGAATACCTCGACGAGAAGAAGGGCAAGGCGAAGAAGCAATGATCCGCCCGCACCGCGCCATCGGCCTCATCGCTGCCGCCGCACTCCTCGGCCTCTCGGTCGCGCCGGCGCAGGCGCAGTTCGGCGGGCTCGGCGGCCTTTTCGACAAGGCCCAGAAGGCCAAGAAGCTCAACGACTCGATGCGCGAGATCGGCCCCGAGGAGGAGGAGAAGATCGGCAGCGATCTTGCGAGCATGATCCTCGGTGCCGCGCCGCTGGTGGATAACGCTGCCGAGCAGCATTACGTCAACCGGGTGGGCATGTGGCTGGCCCAGCACACCGACCGCGCCGACCTGCCTTGGAAGTTCGGCATCATCGACACCGAGGACGTGAACGCGTTCTCGACGCCGGGGGGCTACGTGCTCATTTCGCGCGGCCTGTTCGACGAGGTGCGCAACGAGTCCGAGCTCGCCGGCGTGCTCGCGCACGAGATCGCCCACGTCGTGCAGAAGCATCACCTCCACGCGCTGCAGAACGAGATGCGCACCTCGGCGGTGGCCGACGTCGGCGGCTCGATGGTCGCCAGCGGCGGGGTCACCGGCTTTCTGACCGAGCAGGTGATCAAGGCCGGCAAGACGATCTACACCCGCGGCCTCGACAAGGACGACGAGTACGAGGCCGACCGCATGGGCGTCGTCATCGCGGCCCGCTCGGGCTATTCGCCCTACGGCCTCATCGGCGTGCTCCAGACGATGAGCGCACAGCAGGACGAAAAGGGCCTCGCCCTGATGATGAAGACCCATCCGAATCCGGTCGATCGCATGGAGCGGCTCGGCAAGGCGATGGGGCGCAAGCTCGACGCTCTGACGCCGGTCGCGGACGACCTGCCGAGCTTCGTCGCCCTGCGCCATCCGCCGCCGCCTCCGCCGGAGCCTGCCGCCAAGGCCAAGGCCAGGGCCCCGGCGGGCAAGGCGAAACCGCGCCGCAGATAGCCACCGCCGAGGGCGGGCAAACGAAAAGGCCGGCGGAACGCTCCGCCGGCCCCTTGGTGATGGCGCGCTGAAGCGAAGGAGACTTACGCCCCCTCGACCTCCGCCACGTCGATCTTGAGGCCGGGGCCCATCGTGCTCGTGACCGAGATCTTCTTGACGTACTTGCCCTTCGCGCCGCTCGGCTTTGCCTTGACGATCGCGTCCGTGAACGCCTTGAAGTTCTCTTTGAGCTGGTCGTCGGAGAACGACAGCTTGCCGATGCCCGACTGGACGATGCCCATCTTCTCGACGCGGAATTCGACCTGGCCGCCCTTGGCGTCCTTGACCGCCTGGGCGACGTTGGGGGTGACGGTGCCGAGCTTCGGGTTCGGCATCAGGCCCTTGGGGCCGAGCACCTTGCCGAGGCGGCCGACCACGCCCATCATGTCCGGCGTGGCGATCACGCGATCGTAATCGAGGTTGCCGGCCTGCATGTCTTCCATCAGGTCCTCGGCGCCGACCTTGTCCGCACCGGCGGCCTTGGCCTCCTCGGCCTTGTCGCCCTTGGCGAACACGGCGACCTTCATCTCCTTGCCGGTGCCGGCCGGGAGCGAGACCATGCCGCGGACCATCTGGTCCGCATGTCGCGGATCGACGCCGAGGTTCATCGCCACTTCGACCGTCTCGTCGAACTTCTTGCTGGCGAATTCCTTGAGCGTGGCGAGCGCCTCGTCGATGCCGTAGAACTTGTCCGCGTCGACCTTCTCGGCGATGGCCTTGGCCTTCTTGCTGGGCTTGCCCATGGTCAGCCCTCCACCACTTCGAGGCCCATCGCGCGGGCGGAGCCTTCGATGATCCTGGTCGCCGCCTCGAGGTCGTTGGCGTTCAGGTCCTTCATTTTCATCTCGGCGATCTCGGTCAGCTTGGAGCGCTTGATGCGGCCGGCCGAAACCTTGCCCGGCTCCTTCGAGCCCGACTTCAAGTTGGCCGCCTTCTTGATCAGGAAGCTGGCCGGCGGGGTCTTGGTGACGAAGGTGAAGCTGCGGTCGGCGTAGACCGTGATCACGGTCGGGATCGGCATGCCCTTCTCGAGCTCCTGCGTGGCGGCGTTGAACGCCTTGCAGAACTCCATGATGTTGACACCGCGCTGACCGAGCGCGGGGCCGATCGGCGGGGACGGGTTGGCG
>DATJHD010000208.1:0-34494 GCA_035494275.1 Croceibacterium sp. | reverse complement strand
GACGATCAGCGGGCTCAGAGCCGTGATCTCGCCGTCTCGGCGGCGGTCGTTCTCCTGTTGCGCCAGTTGCCGGATCGTTGAGCGGCCGTCGCCGGTCAGCACGGGCGAGTCGCGGCGCACCGCATCGAGGAATTCTCCGTCGAGGAACAGCAGCCGATAGGATGCGCCGGGCAACTGCTCTTCGATCAGCAGGCGAGCGTGGAAAGCGGCGGCGTGCAGGGCGGCGTCGCGCAAGGCCTCCCGCGTCGTGATGTGGGTCGTGACGCCGTGGCCGCAGCCCGTTCCGTCCGCCGGCTTGACGACCACCGGGCCCGCTTGCGCAACCATGAAAGCCTCGGCTGGCGTCAGCGTGCCGAGATCGAACACGAGGCTGCGCGGCGTGCGCAGGCCTTTTGCGGCGAGCCATTCGTAAGTGATCGCCTTGTTCAGCAGCAGCCGCGATGTGATCGCGCTGTCGAGCATGAGGTCCGATTGATCGACGAAGGTCGCGAATGGCCCGCGCCGGATCTGCAGCAGCCCGTTCGCGAGCCACGTCGCTTCGGCCCCGAGCGATGCAGCCGCGTCACGCCAGAGGGTGTCGTAGAAGCGCTCGCGCAGCGCGCGGAAGCGGCGCCGCTCGATAATGCCCTTGACGTCGGTCAGGCGGCGCCTGGTCCGGACCCACAACCGACCCGCCCTGCCGGTCGACGTCATGCCGGCGGCTCCTGCTGCACGCGCGGGCTCGCTCAGTTGCAGATGATGCACCCGTTCTCCCGCAATTGCTCGTCCACCCAGGCGTTGGAGAAGTCGCCGCGCTTGACACTCGTCACGTAGGCCTCCTGCCGCTCCCGACTGTCGCGCAGGCGCTGCAGAATTTCCGGCGCATAGTCGCGGGGAATGACGGCGATGCCGGTCGAGTCAGCCTTGATGACGTCGCCGGGATTGACGACAATCCCGCCGCAGCTGATCGGCGTGTTGATCTCGCCCGGGCCGCGGTGGAGCGGACCGAACGGGGTTACGCCGCGGGCATAGACGGGCAGCCCGGTTTCGATGATGCCCGCCAGATCGCGGATAAGTCCGTCGATGACGAAACCGGCGATCTTGCGGTGACACGCCTTGTTGGCGACGAGGTCGCCGAACACGGCGTTGGACATCGCCCCGCTGCAGTCGACCACGACGATGTCGCCCGGCTTGGCGATGTCGAGCGCCTTGTGGATCATGAGGTTGTCGCCCGGATAGAGTTTGACCGTGCAGGCGCTTCCGAGCAGCTCCTTGTCGTTCGACCGGTTACGGATGCTGCCGTTCATCGCGTAAAGCCGATTGAGCACGTCGGAGACCTCAGCCGTCTCGAACTCGGCGAAGCCGGCGATCAACTCGGCCGGCAGGCGCGGGAAATCGGTGCGGATCATGAAGCCGGGGCCGGGGGTCATTTCCGACGACTTCGGCTTGGCGCTCGATGGGCTTGCCGAAGCGTGGCCTTGCGGCGCGGGCTCTTGCTGGTCGGCCAGGCGGGCCGTCTGTTCTTTCAGGATCAAGGTGTTGCCTTTCGCTGCAGATCCGGCTTTCGGCGCCGATCCTATGGGTGATCAGTCTAGGTCTGCTGGACATCAGGGCGAAGGAGCCATTGGACTAACCCCGTTAGGGCTAGCCTGCGTCCTACCGCTGGATGGCAAAGGCCTTTCGCAAGGACGAAATGGGGCGAAGCGCCAGCCTTGCCATGCCGAAGATCACGTTCTCCAGCCACGGAAGGGGGTCGCGCCAGCTCAAGTAGGGCAGCACCGCACGCTGCCCGCGCAGCGAGCGCAGCCACCGCGCGAACGTGATCTTGCCCGAGCGCTTGAGCTCGAGGAAGGCGAGGAGGTCGTGGTACGGGTACCACATGCGCATGAGCTGCCGGCACGGCTTGATGGCAGGGAATTCCTGACCGGTCAGATGGCAGTAGACGGCAAGGTCGATCGGCGCGCCCGCCTCAACCACCAGACGGTGGGCCGCGGTGAAACGGCCGTTGACTTCGATGATCTTGAGCTGCCCGTCGCGCATGTCGCGCTTGAACTCGACATTGCCGAGGCCCTGCCACCCGATCGCCTCGAACAACCGCTTGCCCATCTCCGCCGTCTCGGGAAGCCACTGCGACTGGTGGTAACAGGCGCCTCCGCGATTGACCGGCCAGCGGCGAATGATGCTTTTGGTGTAGTCGTAGAGGAAGCGTCCGTCGGGCGTGCGATAAGTGTAGTAGCTCGACAGCTGGTCGTCCGGACCGGGGATCATTTCGACCACCAGGACCGCGTGACCGCGGTTCTGGCAGAACGCGACCTTGTCGGCGACTTCCTCGAGCGATTTTTCGACGATGAACAGCTTGCGCCCGAATTCCTCGGCGAAGCGGGCGCTGTCGAGCGGCTTCACCATCACCGGAAGGCGCATTTCGTCACGCAGGGCCAATACGTCCTGCGGCCGCGCGATCTTCCAGAAATTCGGCGTTGGTACGCCCGCCGCGCGCGCCCTTTCGAGCGTCTGCAGCTTGTCGAGCATCGCTGTCCGCAACTCGGGGCGGAACTGCTCCACGCGGTAGTGCTGGCTCAGTTCGGCACCGCAGGCGGCGATGAAGGCCATCGATTCATCGCAGTTGGAAATGAGGACAGCGCCGGCGAGGGCGGGCTTGGGATGATCAAGCAGCAAATCGCGCCAGTAATCGTTCGGAACATCGCGGCTCGTGACGGGGAACGCGCCCCGACAGTATCGCGAGCGCATCGCGCGGCATCCGGCGCGCCCGCTGACGTACACCGGAATGCCCAGCGCGCCGAGGTTGCGGGCAACAGCGAGCGTGTTTTCGCGGCCACCGAGCAGGATGATGGGAATTCTCGTGTCGAGACAGAGCGGCGTATTTACGCCCGTTCCTGGGAGCCGCGCACGCGTCCCCGCTGGCGGAACCGTGCCGTTCCACCATGCGGAGACCCTGTGCATGTGAGCGACCAAGTTACCTCCTTGTCAGCTAGCCGACGTAACTCATTTGTGCATCCGCCTTCCAGCCATGGTCAGGCGGCCTCGCTCGCGAAGATGTTCTCGCCGAGCGGATCGCGCCCATGGCCATTCACCTTGATGTACACGATCGCGGCGCCCGCCGGGCGGACGCGCTCGTGGAAGATCGACGAGCCGAGGAAGGCGATGAGGTCGCCGAACTGCTCGTTCAGCATGACGGCGTCTTGCGTTGCGTAGGCGTCTTTTGCGCCGGTGCCGTCCTGCCCGGTCATGAAGACAGCGCGTTTCTCGCCATTCGGGCCGAAATCGAGCGTGGGAAACATGCACGCGCTCGAACCGGCCGGAATGTGGATGGGCAGCCCGATCGACACGGCCGATGCCGCGCGGTCCTTGTGCGGCGCGGGCCAATGGGGCGCGTTCTCGTCATAGACCTTAAGGTGTCTCTCGGAGACGGTGAAGCTCTCCGGGGCTATCCCGATCAGGCCGGCCACTCCCCGGCGGAAGCGGGCCGCATCCTCGCGACCGGCGAAGTCGAAGAGATACTGCCGTTTCTTGCGGTGGATCTTCCATTGGTCGATTTCGTTCGCGTGATCGCGCAAGCTGCGTTGAAGAAAGTCGGCAAGAAACGCGCGAAATTCCTCGCTGAGGACGTTCTTGAGATGAACGTACCCCCGGGCTTCAAACTCCTTGCGATAAAGTGAAGGATCGTACTTGAACACAACCGGTTGGCCCCCTCCCGAGCGATAGACGCCTGTCCATCATGAACTTGCCAGCGGGCGCAATATCCCCGGCCCCGGGAGGGTTCGGAAGCAGACATTGGTATGAACTCCCAAAGGGTGAGTTCGATCGGCGGGTGGGCTGCGCGTTCCAAGGGCGCGAGCGGATGGCCTCTTGCCATGAGGGGCCCCGTCTCAAGGGGGGCGAATCGCGCAGTACGGCTACACGAACGCGCCACGGCCTTACCCCTATGCCCAGTGGTTTGGCGAGCCCGCCGGCTGCACAATGGCTCGCTATAGCTGGCGGACGGTCGGTGAAGGCATGGCAACAGGGCACATCGGGAGCCTCTTGGGGGAGATCCTTCACCGGGATGAGACACGCCCGTCGCCGGCGATGTGGTTCGTTCGCCTGGCCCTCATCGCATTGGCGCTGAGCAGCGTCCCGTCCTCGATGCTGGACGTCGCCGGCGAGAAGGCCAACGCCCACTCGCTCTCGTTCATGGCCGGACCGAAGAACACCGTCCCGTTCGCCAGGCGGGCTGCGTTTGCTGCCGGCGCGACGGTGCTGAAGACGTACGGCGAGGACCCGGTGGCGCTGCTTCGGCCCGCGCCGCCGTTCCATTTCACGGGCAGCGCGATGGAGCGCAGTCATGCGATCGAGTGTCTCGCCGCAGCGGGCTGGTACGAGGCCGGCGACGATCCCGACGCGCAACGATCGGTGATGCAGGTCGTGTTGAACAGGGTGCGGCATCCGGCGTTTCCCTCCTCGGTATGTGCCGTGGTCTTCGAAGGATCGCAGCTATCGACCGGATGCCAGTTCACCTTCACCTGCGACGGCTCGCTTCTCAGACGCCATCCGGCCGCCTGGGAAATGGCGAGGGCGCGAAAGCTCGCCGCCGACGCCATCGCGGGCGCCGTCGATGCCAGCGTCGGTCAGGCGACGCACTACCATGCCGACTACGTCAGCCCGTGGTGGAGTCCGAAGATGCAGGAGCTCGGCATGGTCGGCCTGCATGTCTTCTACCGCTGGCCGGGCCGGTTCGGATTGTTGACCAACCGGGGCAACGCCGGCCCGGAGCCGGGCTTTGAGGCCCTGGCCGATCGGGCCATGCTGAACGCCCGCGTCGCCGCCGCCGGCAGACCCGGCGAGAGTGCGGCCGCGGCGAACGCCGCAGCGGCTTCGCTGGCGGGGTCCAAGGTGCCGGCACCCGAGGTCCTGGCGGCAACCGCCCGGCCCATAGGTTCTGCCCTGTTCATGGCGGTCGATCCGTCGGGAGCGAGCGGCGGCTGGGCCGTCGCGGCGCTGGGCAAGTGCGCCGGGCGGCGCAGCTGCGAGGTCGTCGCCTATCAGTCGGCCGAGGCGATCGACCGCAACAGCGCTGTCGGCCCGCCGGATCGCGAACGGCCGCTGTTCCTGTTCGTCAGGGACGCGGCGAGCGGCATGGAGGTCGCGCTGTGGGACTGCGCGCGCGTTTCACGGCCGAGCGCGAGCCAGTGCCTGCCCGCCGATGCCGGAGCGCTCGCCGCCTTGATGAAGGAACGCCCCGGCTGAGGAACCGCGCGGCGCGCGGTCAGGAAACGCAATAGGTTTCCGGCAGATGCCGCGAGTTGGCCCAGATCGCCGCCTGCGTGCGGTTGCGCACGTTGAGCTTGCGCAGAATCGATTTCACATGGACCTTCACGGTTGCCTCGCAGACATCGAGCTTTCTGGCGATGACCTTGTTCGAATAGCCCGCCATGAGGCAGCAAAGCACGTCCAGCTCGCGCGGCGACAGGTTCGCTTCCTCGATGTCGCTTTCCGCGCTGCTCGGCGTCGCATAATCGGACATCTGCCCGCCCAGCAAGTCGACGAAGTCGGAGGGAATGACCTTCTCGCCGACCGCGGCGAGACGCAAGGCCGCCAGCAGCCGGGCCGACTTGACCGACCTGATAATGTAGCCCTGCGCGCCCTGATTGAAGCAGTCGATCATGGACTTCAGCTCGAACTGGTCGGAGAGAATGATGACCTTCGCCGAGGGGAAGCGCGCCTTGATCGCCTCCATGGCCGCCAGCTGCTCGACAGGTTCGGGGCAATCCATCAGGAACAGGGCGTCGGCAACCACGAAAGAGCTGTCGATGCTCTCCAGGCTTTCGAAGGATCCGAGGACGCTGAAACCCGCGGACTGCAGGATGTGCGATAATCCTTCCCGCGAGATGTCATTAGGACACACTAAGCAAACGTTCGACGACATCTCTATGGCCCCCAAATTTCCAACTACCGAGGAATGGTCGCGAGCCCCTATGTCCCCGATCTGCCGCAGCCACGAAACGACTCGGCGCACGTCGGTGTTAACGGCTGTTTACCCACTCTGTGGATAAAAAGCCATCTACATCCAACAGGCGATATCTTTCGATGGGATTCAATAACTTTTAGAAGGGAGTACCACTTGCGACTATTAACCGAACGGGCTGTCTTCGATCTATCTTCCGGCAGATCTAAAAGAACGCCTCCTGAACGGTGATGGTGTCGCCCGGCGCGATCATCAGCGAGCTGTCGCCGAGGCGCACTTTCTTCGCCGAATCCCATTGCTGGCGGCGCAGCACGATGACCCCCTTGTTGGCGCGCGGTGTGAACCCGCCGGCTTCCGCCACCGCCTGCTCCAGCGTCATGTTGCTGACGTAGGGATATTGCCCGGGCGTCTTTACCTCGCCGAGGACGAAGATCGGCTGGTGCTCGGTCAACTCGACCGCGACGCGCGGCGACAGGACGTAGCCGCCACCCTTCAGCGCGGCGGCAATGGCGTCCGACAGGGCGGCCGAGCTCAAGCCGGCGGCGGTGATCCGCCCGATCAGGGGCAGCTGGAGCATGCCGTCGAGGCCCACCTGGTAATCGCCGGTGAGGTTGGGCTCGTCGAATACCGTGACCCTGATCTTGTCCCCATCCGCGACATGGTAGACCTGGCTGACCGCCGCGTTCGCCTGGGCGACCGAGGTGACCGGCACGCTGGAGCTGCTGCAGCCGGCCGAGCCGGTCAAGGCGGCGATGCCCAGCAAAGCCGTGAAGGCGATTCTGCAAAGGCGGCGCCGGGTGTTAACTCGTGAACCTGATCTGTTGTCGTCCATGACCCATTCCCACTCAAGAAACTGCCGCGCCCGGACCGCGCCAGCACGAGTCCAGCTTGAGGTATATTGGGGCGAGGATGCCGAAGACAGTACCTTGATGGATGAGTGTCTCGGGGGATTGGGGGGCCTGATTAGCCCCTCCGGATAGACGCGCGATACACCCGATGCTCGGTTGTGGGGCCAGGCAAATTGCCGAATTCTGCGCCCGGCTTGGCGGCCGAAATCGGGCCGAGGGGCATACCTGTAAATCGACCACATGCGAGTTTCAATGCGCGCGACAGCCAATCAGTTCTTCGACGGCATCGGTGAGCCGATAGAGCGGTTCGAAGCGTTTCCGGAAGATCTTTCCGATCTTCCGTTCCTCGCCTCGGCGTTCGTCGGCGCCGCCGAGGCGGAGCTCATCGTCCCGGCCCGGTTGCCGCGGCGCTCGCCCGACCGCGCCATGCCTCAGGAGAGGGAGGATTGGCGCTGGCTGCGACGGGCGATCGACTGCGTCGGCTCGCTGGCGCTGATCGTCGTGCTGCTGCCGGTGATGATGCTGATCATGGCCGCGATCAGGCTCGGCGAGGGCGGTCCGGTGCTCTTCGCGCACCGGCGCGTCGGCCAGGGGGGCCGCTCGTTTGCTTGTCTCAAGTTCAGGACCATGCAGCGCGGCGCCGAAGCCGGCCTGCCGGCGGTCCTGGCCGCGCATCCCGAGCTGGAACGCGAATGGGCGCAAACGCAAAAGCTCCTGGTAGATCCCCGGGTCACCCGGCTCGGCCGTTTCCTTCGCAACACCAGCCTCGACGAGCTGCCGCAGCTCTTGAACGTGCTGGTCGGCGAGATGACGCTCGTCGGCCCGCGCCCGATCGTCGCCGACGAGCTCGAGCGCTATGGCCGCCACGCTGAATGCTACCTCAAGTTGAAGCCGGGACTGACGGGGCTATGGCAGGTGACCCGAGGGGCACAAACGAGCTACCGCAGGCGCGTTGCCACCGACGTGCTTTATGGGCGCAAGCGCTCGCTGGCGCTCGATCTCGGAATCATTCTCATGACGGTGCCGGCCGTGCTGTTCGGGAGCGGAGCGGGCTGATGATGCGCCGCGGGGACCCTTACAGCAGCCAGATCGCCATCGCCCAAAGAGCAAGCGCGAGCGGAACGGCGAGGATCAGGCCGCGCGCGAAACTGCGAGGGCCGGCAGTGCCGGCAACGCCCAGCCTGAAGTCTCCAAAAGGTTCTTTCATCAGCGCGCTTCCGCTCATCGGCACAAACTCGGTACTACTTTCGGCGAGGGACGATTGCAACAATGCGTCCCCGGCCAAGCCGTTCCCCGGCCGGTCGCTGCGCCGGTTATCGACCGATGAGGGTACGGCGATCAGTGTTGGCGCCGCGCGGTCCGCCATGGCCGACGCGCTGTTTTTCGCGCGGCTCATGCCGGGCGCCGAGGGCATGGGCTCGGGTGCCCACGATGGATCGCTGCGGCAGCGTCCGATCAGGATCAAGCCGGGGCCCGGGCAAAGGCGGCGCCGGCAGTGGCTCTACAAGGGCCTGCTCACCCTCGCGGCCGTCGGGCTCTCGCGACCCGCCGCGGCGGACGAAACCAAGGTCCTCACCCCGATACAGATCTTCGATCCCGAACAGGGCCAGGGATGGCGGCTCGGGCCTGACGTGGTCGCCCTGCCGCAGCTCGATGCCGACGTGACCTACAACTCCAACGTCTACAACGTTCGCGTCAACACGATCGACGATTTCATTTTTTCGTTCCGCCCCGAGGTTACGCTGCGCACCGCGCTCCCGCGGCACGAGCTCTCCGTTCGCGCCGCGGGCGACTTCGAGCGCTATGCCCAAACGGGCTCGGAGAACAGCGACCAGTACGAGTTCGACGCAAGTGGCCGCCTCGACCTTGCGCGCCGCACCGAGCTCGCCATGGATGGCGGCTATCGCCGGGGCATAGAGCAACGGGGCACCGCGGGGGACCTGTTCCTCACCGACCGGCCGGTCGAATACGACCAGGCCTTCGGCGCCATCAGCTTGCAGCGCACCGGCGGCTTCCTCGAGATGCTCGGCGAAGCGCGAATATCCCGCTTCGACTACAAGAACGCTTCGATCAACGGCGTGCCGATCGACCTTTCCGACAGGGACGTGACCATCCGCCGGGCGCGGCTGCGCGCCAGCGCTCCGACCGGGCGCAACACCCGCGTGTTTCTCGAGGTTTCCGGCAACCAGGTCCGCTACGAGAATATCGGCATCGTCCCGCGCAATTCGAACGGCTTTGCCCTCCTCGGCGGCTTCCAGCGCAACGTGACCGACCTGATCTCGGTCGAAGGGGCCATCGGCTACATCGAGCAGGACTTCAAGGATCCCGCGGTCAAGACCGTCAAGGGCCTCAACTACCATTTCCTCTTGAACTGGACGCCGAGGCCCAACTGGCAGGTCACCGCCTCAGCCGACAGGGTCATCGACCGCAGTCCGCGCGAGGACGTGCCGGCGATCCTGCGCAGCACGTTCCGGCTGGAAGCGAAAAATGCCGTCAGCGACCGGCTGCTGCTCACCGCGGACGCCGGCATGGAAGTCGAGCAGTATCGCGGCATCGCGCGCGAGGATCGGCGGTTCTTCGTCGACGCGCGCGTGCATTACCGCCTCACCAACCAGGTCGGGCTGATCGGGCAGGTCGGATATCGCACCCAGAACGGCAAGGGCGGCGGCCGGGATTACCACGGGGTTTCGGCCACCGTCGGTGTCAGGCTGGCGGTCTAGTGAATGCTTCGATCCCGTTGAGCAGCGCCAGAGGATATCTCGAGGTTCGATCATGAACGAAACGCGCCAACTCGTTCCCGCCCCCCTTGGCGGGCTTCCCTACGCCCGTGGCGAACATCTCCCGGCCGTCACCGAGGACAGGCTCGATCTCGCCGATACGATCAGCTTCTTCCGCCGGCGGATCAAGCTGATCGTCGGCGTGGTCGCGCTCACGGTCATGGCCGGCATGGCGATCTCGCTGCTCATGTCGAAGACCTACACGGCCAAGGCGGCCGTGATGCTGACCAACGAGAATGATGCCGCGGTGGCGGCCAATCCCGACCGCAGCGAGGCCGTCAGCAGCGAACTGGTCGACACCCAGGCAGAGATCATCACGTCGCGCGAGATGGCGGAAAAGGTCGCGACCGCCCTCGGCCTCGACCGGCGCCTCACGCCGATGGGCTATCGCGAGCTCATCGACAGGCTGCAGAAGAACGTCAGCGCGGAGCGCTCGGGCAAGAGCTACGCCCTGACGATCAGCTTCGACGCGCCGACCGGCGAGGAGGCGTCGCAGACCGTCAACGAATTCGCCCGTCAGTATTCGACCTGGCAACTGCAGACCGACCAGGCGCGCGACAGCAACGAGCGCCGCCTGGTGCAGGAGCGGATCGGCAAGCTGCGGGCCCAGGCCCAGGCCGACACGCAGGCCTTGCAGCAGTACCGCATCGCCCACAACCTGCTCAGCACGTCGGGCAGCTCGCTCACCGAGCAGGAGATCTCGAATTACAACCAGCAGGTCGCCCAGGCCCGCGCCGATGCGGCCGAGGACCAGGCGCGGCTCGACACGGCCTTGCAGCAGCTGCGTTCCGGCTCAACCGGCGACGATGTCGGCGAGGCGCTCGGATCGACCGTCGTCGCCCAGCTTCGCGTGCAGGAAAGCGATGCCGCCGCGCAGGTCGCCAATCTTTCGGCCAAGTACGGCCCGAACCACCCGGAACTGATCCAGGCCCGGAGCAAGCTCGCGGAAATCCGCGGGCAGATCCAGGCCGAGATCGGCCGGGTCATCTCCAACCTTCGCGCCAAGGCGGAAGTCTCGTCGGGAAGGCTCGCCTCGGTCACCGGCACCCTCGACAGCGCGCGCGGCAAGCTGTCGCAGAACAACGCGGCGATGGTCGGATTGAGCGATCTCGAGCGCGCCGCCCAGGCATCGGAAGGCATCTACGAGACCTATCTCAACCGCTACAAGCAATTGCTCGCGGCCGAGGGCACCGAGAAGCCGAACGCGCGCATCCTGACCCTTTCCGATGTGCCGTTGTTCCCTGAAAGGCCCAACCTGCTGCTCAATTTCGCCCTGTCGCTCGCCATCGGGTTCGGTCTCGGTGTGGTCGCGGCGTACATCGCCGAAGCGATCTTCCACGGCATGTCGACGCCGGAAGACGTCGAGCGGAGCCTGGGGGAACGCCATCTCGGCTCGGTGCCGTTGCTGAAGTCCGTCTCGCCTCGCGTGAAGCATACCATCACGGCGATCCAGGAGGCGCCAACATCGGCTTTCGCGGAGAGCTTCCGCACCGTCGATACCGCTATCGGCCAGATCACCAACGGGCATCGCCAGATCGTCGCCGTCACCTCCGCCCTGCCCGGGGAAGGCAAGACTGTCGTTTCGTGCTGTCTCGCCTACGTCCTGGCGCAGAGCGGTCAGCGCACGCTGCTGATCGACTGCGACCTGCGGCGTGGCGGGATCAGCCGCCTGCTCGACATGCAGAAGTACGACTACGGGCTGCTCGAATACCTCGACGGCTCGGCGCCGGACAACTTCCACGAGCTCGACGACGGCAAGCTGCTGTGCGTGCTGCCGCTGCGGCCCGACGCCGCCCACCCGGAGCATCTGCTCACCGGCGAGCGCTTCCATATGCTGCTCGAGCAGCTGCGTGGCCGGTTCGACAGGATCATCCTCGATCTGCCGCCGGTCCTGCCCGTCGCGTCGACGCCGGTCATCGCCGGTCGGGCGGACGCCACGATCATGATCGCCCGGTGGCGCAAGACCTCGACGTTCGCGGTGCGCGCCGCCTTGCGGCGGCTGCCGCCCGATCACGTCAATCTCGTGGGCATGGTGCTGAACCAGGTCGATCTGCGTCGGCGCTCCTATTTCGGAAAGACGGATCCTTCGTTCTATTACCGTCACTACAGCGAGTATTATGCGTGAGTGGCCGGCATAAGTTCGGCCAGCCGCGTGTCCTGCCGGCACCTTCGCGCCTGTCTGAGCCGCGAGTGGCGATCGTCCATTACTGGTTCGTGGCGATGCGCGGGGGCGAGCGTGTCGTCGAGCGCCTGCTCAAGCTCTATCCGCAAGCCGACCTGTTCGCCCACGTCAGCGATCCCGCGTGCCTTTCGTCGACCCTGAAGCAGGCCAGGATGAAGACGAGCTTCATCGACCGCCTGCCGTTCTCGAAACGCCTCTATCAGTACTACCTGCCGCTGATGCCGATGGCGCTCGAGGGGTTCGACCTTTCCGCCTACGATCTGGTCATCAGCAGCGAATCCGGGCCGGCGAAAGGGGTGATCACCCGTCCCGACGCGCTCCACGTCTGCTACTGCCACTCGCCGATGCGCTACCTGTGGGATCATTACCACGAGTACCGCCGGCAGACGAGGGGCCTGGCGAGACTCGCCATGCCGCCGATCTACAGCCGGCTGCGGCAATGGGATGTCAGCTCGAGCGCGCGGGTCGACCGGTTCGCGGCCAATTCGCGCTTTGTCCGGCAGCGAATCCGCAAAGTATGGCGGCGCGAGGCCGAGGTCATCCATCCGCCCGTCGACGTGGGCCTGTTCACGCCATCGCTCGAAACCGATGCCTACTACCTGTGGGTCGGCGCCATGGTGCCCTACAAGCGGCCCGATATTGCCGTCGACGCCTTCAACGCAAATGGGCTGCCGCTGGTGATGGTCGGGGCGGGCAGCATGCTGAAGAGCCTGCGGGCGAGGGCGAGGGGGAACATCACGTTCGTCGAGCGGATGGACTTCAATACGCTGAGGCGCACGTTCGCCCGCGCCAGGGCCTATGTGATGACGGCCGAAGAGGACTTCGGCATCACGCCGGTCGAGGCGATGGCCTCGGGGCGACCCGTCATCGCCTTCGGCCGCGGGGGGGCGCTCGACAGCGTGGTGCCGAACCGCACCGGGATCCTGTTCGAGAGACAGGACGGCGAGTCGCTGCGCGAGGCGGTCGAGCGCATGGAGGATTTCCTTCCAAGCTTCGATCCCGCCGACGCGATCGACCAGGCGGGCGAGTTCGCCCCCGAACGGTTCGACGCGCGCTTCGCCGAGTTCGCCAGGCTGGCCTAGCCGGGACCTAAGAAATGACCATCACGTTCATCGGCTATTTCCACCTCGTCGTCGGCGGTTTCATCGCCCTTCGCGGCAGCTTGCGCCAGGCGTTCGTCTTCCTGTTCCTCTCGGGCCTGTTTTCGGGATCGGCGGCACTTGTGCTGAGCGGGGGCGGCTCGTCGGTGCCGCCGATCTACTTCGCGCTGCTGTTCATCTACTTGCGCATCCTTGCGCCCCGCGGCGGCTTCACGGGTGACCTGCCGGACGCCGTGCGGGCCAACATGTGGCTGTTGCTGTTCGCCGCCTACGGGGTCGCCATGTCCTACATCGGGCCGCGCCTCTTTGCAGGCGCGATCAACGTCTATCCGATGTTGCTGACCTCCCGCGAAACCCTGTTCGACACGCTTCCCCTGGTGCCCACCTCGCAGAACGTCACGGCTGCCATCTATCTTGCGGGGACTTTCTTCCTCGCCGCGGGGGCGTGGATCGCCGCGCGCCGCGAAAATGGGCCCACGACGCTGGTTACCGCGATCCTGTGGGTGTCGTGGCTGCACATCTCGTTCGGGATCGTCGGTGTGCTGGTCCGCGGAACACCGCTCGATTCGGTGCTCGATATCTTCCGCAATAGCACTTACGTGCAGCTCGACGACACGGTCGGCGGGATCGTCCGGATGCGCGGGATCTTCCCCGAAGCCTCCGAGTTCGCAGGCTTCGGCTTCGGCTTCATGGTCGCCAACGCCGAGCTGTGGTATCGTTCCGTCAGGACCCGGGCGACCGGCGCCGCCGCCCTGGCGATGGCCATCGTGCTGTTCTTCAGCACCTCCTCGACCGCTTACGCGGCCCTGGCGATTTACGTCGCCTTCTTCTTCCTGAGGGCGCTCCTGCTGCCGAACCTCGCGATCGGCAGGAAGGTCTGGACGGTGCTCGCGGTCCTTGCCGGATTCGGCGTGCTGTTCGCCACCGTCATGGTTATCGTCCCGGACCTTTCGGCTTCGATGATCAAGATGATCAGGATCATGACGGTCGACAAGGGAGAGAGCGATTCTGCCGCCCAAAGGCTGTTCTGGGCGATGCAGGGCCGCGATGCCTTCATGGCCTCCCATGGTCTCGGGATCGGGCCGGGCAGCTTCCGCTCGTCGAGCATGTTCATGGCGATAATGGGCTCGATGGGCGTGGTGGGGATCGTCACCTTCCTGCTTTATGTCTTCACCGTGTTCCAGCCGTGGCGCCGGTCGAGCTGGAGCGCATGCGACGACAACCGGACCGTCATCGGCGGGGCGCTCGGCAGCGCCGCCGTGCTCAGCCTGATCCCGGCCGCCATGAATTCGGCGAACGCCCATCCCGGCACGACATTTGCCATTCTCGCGGGCGCAGCCCTCGCGCTGCGCCCCGGCTCGCTCCGCCGCGAGCAAGCCGGCTCAGACAGGGCGGCACCTGTCGATTTCGAGGGGCGCTCAGGTCAGCAGGCCGGATGGGCGGCCGGGCGGTACACGCGCACGTAGTCGACTTCGAGAGTGGACGGATTCGGCGTGTCGGCGATCGAATAGCCCGAACCGAGCGCCAGGTTCACCAGCGGATAAAGCGGCGTGTGCAGCTCCGGCGGCGTCATCTGCTGCCACACCGGCCGTCGATCGAGATAGTACGTGATCGTGGTCGGCTCCACGCGCACCCCGTAGGTGTGGAAGCCGTCCACCAGCGAGCCCTCGGGGACGAGAATCTTGCTCCCCTCGTGCCGCGACATCCTCTGGTCGGGCTTGGGATACCAGACATGCCCGGTGACGTGATAGCGATCGGCCTCGTGCCCATAGTATTCGACGACGTCGACTTCGACCGTCGGACGCTTGTCCCCGGCGGGCTGCAGGCTCATCAGCCAGAAGGCAGGCCATGTGCCCGGCCCCGGCGGCATTTTCATCCGCGCCTCGAAATAGCCGTATTCGACGCCGTGCCCGTTGCCGGTGGCGTCCGCGGCGGCCATCAACCCCGATCGCCAATGGCCTTGGGCATCCTTGCGCGCGGTGATCCGCAGAGTGCCCCCCGCGACCGAAAACGGCTCGCGAGGGCCGGGATTGACGAACTCGGCGTCACCGAAGTCGCCGTTCCAGGGAGTGTGCGCGGTCCAGCGCTTGTCGCCGAGCGAATGCGCGGCAACGCTCAAGGTGTCGAACTCGTCGGCAAACGCGAGCGTGTAGGCGCACAGCTCGATCGGCTTGCCCGCGCCGGGCTGCCCGTTGGCGCAGGCGCAGGCGAGCGCGGCCACGAGCAGGGGCATTTGCGAGCGAAGGCGGATCACGATGGAGCCGTGCGCCGCGTTATGGCGACGGGCAGGAACGAGGCGGCTGCTCCGGCGAGGTCCGCCAGGGTGCCGCCGGGCCGGATTCCCGCGAGCCACAGCGCGAAGATGGTCCCGCAGTAGGTGACTGCCCCGGCGGCGCCGAACACGACGACGGACAACAACGCGCTCGGCGCAAGAAGAGCGCCGAACTTGGCCTCGAGTGTCAGCACGACAATAGCCATCGCCACAACGCCGGCGACGGTCACCGCCTGTCGCTTGCACTGTTCGCGAATGCTTATCCCGAGCAGTTGCCTCGCCATGTAGAAGCTGATCAGGCAGTTGATGGCGTTGCCTATCGTGCGGCCGAGCGCGGCGCCGATCATTCCCGCGGTGAACAGCCCGATCAGGATCAACGGGATGCGGATGCACAGCCCCGCCAGCTGGCGCACGAACAGCAAGCGCGTCTGGCCCATCGCCATTCCGAGCGGCCGGACGGCGACGACGAACATGTCGAGCCCGTAGGTGATGGCGAGAATCTGCACCAGCACGGCGCTCGCGATCCATCTCTCGCCGAGCAGCAGGCGCACCGCGGGCTCGGCCACCAGCGCGAGGCCGACCGCCGCGGGAACCGCCACCATCGCCACCGCCGACTGGGCCCGCAGGAACGAGCTGCGCAGCTTCTCGCGCTGGCCGGCGAGGTTCGTAAGCCCCGCGAACAGGGCGCTGCAGATCGGAGTGGAGAGCTCCCGCGAGGGGATCACCGAGAGGTTGTCCGCCACCGAATAAAAGCCGAGCTGCGCCTTCGTGACCGTGAGCCCGATGGCGAGCTGGTCGAAGCGCCAGTTGAGCGTGTCGCACAGCTGGGAGAGGAACATCCACTTGGAGAAGCCCCAGATTTCGCCGGAACGCGCCAGGGTGAAGCGCGGGCGGTAGGGAAGCATGACGTAGCTGCACAACGAGACGACCAGCGCGCCGGCGGCATTGCCGATGACGATGGCCCAGAAGCTGCGGAAGACGAGCGCGAGCCCGATGGCCGTCAAAAGGCTGCCGAACTTCTGCGCGATCTGGAAGGCCGCGAGCGCGCGGAACTCGAGCCCGCGCGTCGCCAGCGTGATCCGGGGATTGTAGAATTCCATGAACGCCCCGGTGACCCCGGAAACGATCAGGACCTGGAACAGGCGGGGGTCGCCATAGATCACGGAGAGGGGCCAGGCCCCTATGAGAAACAATGCGAAGATGATCGAGGCCCGAATGAGCGCCATCGTCCACACGGTGTCGAGGTGCTCGCGGGTCGGAGCCTCGCACTGCACCAGCGCCGGCTGCAGCGACGCCTCGGTCAGCGCCATGGTGACGCCCAGCACGGCCGTCGAAATGGCGACGATGCCGAAGTCGGCCGGTGTCAGCAGCCGCGCGAGAATGACGATGCCGACGGCGTTGAACGCGCTGACGAGCGCGCGCGCGCCGCCGAGCGAGACGGTGCCGCGGATGACCCCGTGCTTGACGTTCATGACAGGCTCGGTCTCGGCAGGCCTCAAGACGTCCTCACCCGCTCCGAACGGTCACAGCGTCTCGATCCGGCGTGGATCGATGCGGCCTTTCAACAGGTCGCCGATGGCCAAGAGGTTGCCGGCAAGCCGCCCGCGCCGGTCGATGTCCGGTTCCGGCCAGAGGCTCTTCACCGCATTCGCCACGACGTTGCGGACGAGCTGCTCCTCGCCGGTCCAGCGACGCAGCGTCCCCTTGCGCGTGAGATAGACGATGTTCGCGACCTGCGAGTAGCCGAGCCTCCTGCCCGAGGTCTTGCCGCTGCGGGCGCCGAGATGGATGCCGGTCACCTGGCTGGTGCAGACGAGCTTGCCCGACCAGCTCAGCCGGTGCGTGAAATCGACGTCCTCCCACCACCCGTAAAGCGGCAGGTTCTCATCGAAGCGCATCCCTTGGGCAACGTCGAGGCGGAAGGCCATGTTGCAGCCGTAGAGGGAGGAGCATTCACGGTAATAAGGCGGAGGCCGTTCGCCCTGCACGTCGAGCCGGCAGCTCGCTTCCGCGAAATCGATCGGCTGCGTGTGCGCCCCGTCGGCGACCAGCCTGCCGGTCACGCCGACGACGCCCGGGCGGGCCTTCAGCAATCGTTCGAGCGAGCGAAGGTAGTCATGACTGGGCAGGAAATCGTCGTCGAAGAAGACGACGACGTCGCTGTGCCCGTCGAGCCGGTCGAGCGCGGCATTGCGCTGTCGGCAAAGGCCCTTCCTTGCGACGACGACGTCGAGGTTCGGGAGGGTGCCGGCAAGCCCAGCGACGTCGGCCGGCGCGGCGCCGACGACGATGACGCCGTCGGCCGGCCGCGCTTGCAGGGCAAGCCGTTCGACGAGCTTCCTGACGATCGCGGCCCGGCCCGTCGTCGCGATGGCGATGTGGATGCGCATGTACCCGCCTGCAAATGGTCTTTTCGAATACGCTCACTTGTCGTGACCTCGCACCGGCGCCTCGTAAGCGGTTGCGAGCGACGAGACTGGCTTAGGAGGGTGCAGGTGCGCGCGAAAGAAAGCTTTGGATTCACCCCGTTGGGGGTAGCCCCTGCTTGCCCTACGTGAAGGCGCTTACTGGAGGGTCCCGTCGCGCTCGATCTTGTCGGCAACGATCCGCAATAAATCAGGCAGTTCGTCGGTCATGTCGAACATTTCGTACATGTTGACCGTTGCCCCGAGCATCGCGACACCGATCGTCGGGGCCGCAACGCCGCGCCGCACGAACTTCGTGTAGCTGTCAATGAAGGCCTCGGCGACTTCGACAAAGTCGCTGAAATGCAAGGAAGATTCATCGAGCATTAACTCGTGCAGCCTCCGCAGCAGCTTTCTAGAATTGCCGTCCGATTCTTCCACAGGGGTCTCTAAAAAAGCGCTTGTTTCCAGTCACCTGTCGGCAGGCGCGACCTCCCTGCGGCAGTACCGTCGAGGACTTTAAGCGAAACCGCGAGAATGGCGAGCCTCCTATTCGCTGTTTCCACCGTTTGCGCAACGGAATGGTTTAACAGCCTGTGGGCTAGCACTTTTTGGTGATCCGAAATTGCACCTGTTGGACTCTGGGCGAACCGCTGTGCGCGGCGAACCGGCGACGATCCGTTCATGAGCCGAACTCGCGCTGCACGTCGGCCGCCAGCCGGCAGGCGACGGCCAGCATCATCCATGTCGGATTGGCGTGGCCGGCGGTCGGGAACACCGAACCGCCGGCGACGTGGAGGTTGGCGATCCCGTGGACGCGGCAGCGAGGATCGACGACGCCGTCCCTCGGATCGACCGCCATGCGTGTCGTGCCCATCGTGTGCGCAAGGTCGATCGGTGTCGCCTCCTCGGCCCGGCCCCGCTCCACCCAGTCGACCATGTCGGGACTGGGCAGGCCGGCCGCGGCAAGTCCCGCCTTCGTCGCTCGCGCCAGGGCCAGAAGGGTGCGCCGCTCGAGGTCGCCGACTTTCCAGGATGCGCGCGCGAGCGGCACGCCGAGACGGTCGCCCCTGCCGCTCAAGGTGATACGGTTCTCGCGGCAAGGAGCCTGCTCGGTGATCGCCTCGATCGACAGGCCGCACAGCTTGTGCGGCAGCCCGCCGCTCTGGAATTCCCCGGCGACGAAGTTGGGCGACAGTCGGATGGCCGAGTTCGCG
Source organism: Croceibacterium sp. (assembly GCA_035494275.1). Lineage (GTDB taxonomy): Bacteria > Pseudomonadota > Alphaproteobacteria > Sphingomonadales > Sphingomonadaceae > Croceibacterium_B. Next base: position 15,752 of record DATJHD010000208.1, on the reverse strand, counting down.
ATCGCTCCCTTGAGCACGGAGGGAAACCGCGGCGAGTTGATCACGTGCACGCCGATGCCCTTGGCCAGGGTGGACGATCCGCGCATCACGGTCACGAGGTCGTGCATTCTGTCGGCGCTCCGTCCCTTGAGCAGGCGCTTGAGCGAGTCCCACGGATCGTCCGGCGCACGCTTCGGCGCAAACCAGACCGCCGCGTTGAGGAGCCGTTCGCTCTCCTGGGCAGCCGGCGTGAGCGCCAGGCCATGCATGAACATGTGGGCCCGCTTATGATGCTGAACCCCGTAAAACCCGAAGATCTTCGCCGGACGGGCAATGTCGGCCTCCCTGAAGGTGCCTATCTGCACGCCTGCATGGTCCGTCATGTACCGGCCGACGTTGTCGTGCTGATTGCCGATGCCGGCCGGCGCGACGTCGTTCGAGGCCAGCAGCAGGCGGGCGTTCTCGATCGCGCTCGCGGCGAGCACGAAGTGCCTGGCCGTTACCTTATGGCGCTGTCCCGCACCGTCCGCGGCCTCGAGGTGCGAGACACGCCCGCCCGAGGGATCGAGGGCGATCCGTGTGACCGTCGCATCGAGCATGACATCGACCCCGGGCGGCCGCGTCCGCGAGATCATCCGGCCGAAGCGCATCACGTCGAAGTGCTCGCTGCGCGAGCGGGAAAATTGCCAGTAGAACGATGCCAGGCGTTCACCGGTGAAGCGGGCGACGGGCGCAGCGGGGCACAGGTTGAGCACTTCGCCGGCCTGCTCGATATAGGGGCCCAGTTCCTCGAGGGTGATGGGCCACCCTGAGTTCTCGACCCAATGACGGCTGGCGAAGTCGATCGGATCGAACGGCGCGGACTTCCCGGCCCAGGCCTGTGTCGAGCCGCCGAGGCCGCGGCAGCGCACGCCGTAAGGCTGGCGTTGGTCGCTCCAGAGCGTCGCCAGCTGGCCATGGAAGGCGCTTCGCAGTGCGGAATATTCGCCGCCATGCCCGTCTCCCTCGAACTCGACGGCGTTGAGCTCCTCGTGCGCCTCGTCCTGCTCTTCGAGCCCGCTCTCCAGCACGAGCACCGCAATGCCGGCCTTGGCGCACAGTTCGGCGATGGTCAGGCCGACCGGGCCGCCGCCGACGATCGCGAGGTCGGTTTCAAGAACCTTGCCTATTTCGAGCGAACCGAGACGGCCGAGGCGCATCAGCCTGCCCGCGAGCGCTGGGTTGGGAACACCTCGAGCCGCCCCGATCACGCGCCCTTGAGGCGCTCCATCAGGCGGTAGGCGGGGGTCTGCGGCGAGTTGGGCCGGTACAGCGTCCTCGCCACGAACCTCATCAGCGGCGCCGGCCAGCTCGCGCTCACATGCAGCCGGCAGCTGCGCCGCATGATCGCCAGCGTCCGCGCGCAGGTGTTCGCGTCGTAGCTGATCCGCCGGTTGGCCCACGCCCAGGGATTGAGCTTGGGGTGCGCGGTGCGCTGGTTGATGATCGGGTCCCAGTTCGTATAGACGTGCTTGGAGTTGTCGAAGATCCGGTAGACTCCCGGTCGGCGCGAGAACTCCTCCGCTTCCCGCTCGGTATCGAAGATGACGGTCATCGTCGCGGCACTCGCGGGATCGTTGTGCGGCGAGATGCGCAGGCCGGCGTCGCGCACCACCTGTTCGACGATTTTCCGGTTGGCCTTGAGGCGGGCCATGCTCGCCGGAAGGCGCGCCAGCTGGACGCTCAGCATCGCGCCCTGGAGCTCGGTCATTCGCGCGTGCGCGGAAATGAACGCCGGCTCGTTGCCGGCCTCGTAGCCGTCGCGCGCCCAGATACCGAGGTCGTGGAAGTTCATCAGCCTCGCGTGGAGCCGCGCATCGTCGGTCACGAGCGCGCCGCCCTCGCCGATGGTCATGTTCTTGTAGTGGTTGAAGCTGTAGACGCCGATCTCGCCGAACGTGCCGAGCTTGCGGCCCTTGTAGTCGATTCCAACCGCCTGGCAGGCATCTTCCACCACCGCGAGCCCGTGGCGCCTGGCGATATCCATGATCGCCTCCATGTCGCACGGCGCGTTCACCATGTGCACCGGGATGATCGCCTTGGTGTAGCGGGTGATCTTCTTTTCAAGGTCGGCGGGATCCATCGTCAACGTCTCGTCGATATCGACAAGGACCGGCACCGCGCCGGCCAGCGCGGGCGCCGCCGCCGAGGCGATCCAGGTGTAGGCCGGCACCAGCACCTCGTCCCCCGGGCCTACGCCGATCGCGGTCATCGCCGCGTGCAGGGCGACGGTGCCGCTGGTCACCGTCAGGGCGTGCCCGGCGCCCATGTAGGCCGCGAAATCGCGCTCGAACCGCGCCGTCAGCCGCCGCGGACCCTCGTGGCGCAGCAAGTTGCCGCCGCGAATGGCCTTGCCGGCCGCCAGCCATTCCCTGAAACCCGGTTTCGCCACGCGTCTACCGTCCCCGTCTATGCCTTGTCCGTCGTCTGCTCGGCAAACACGCGGCGGGCCGCGCGCTCGAGCAGCGCAACGTCGCGCGGAACTTCCGCCAGCGCCGCTATGGTGCCGTCGGCAAAGCGGCGCGCGATGACGAGGGTGAACTCGTCCTCCCCCATGCCGAACGCCTCGAGCGTTCGCCCCTCGAGCTTGCGCAGCCGCTGCGCGACGGCCGCGCGCGGCTCGCTGCGCGGAGCCGGGCGGCCGGCCGCCGTGTCGCCGTTGCGGAGCAGGCGCTCGAGCGCGACGAGCCCCTTGAGACCGCCTTCGGCATGCTCGAGGAACCCGGCGAAATGCCCGGGCGGGACGAGCTTGCGGTGCCCGTAGGCCAGCACGGCTGCGTATTCGGTCAGGCGTGTCTTGTCGTAATCGGCGCCGAGGACGAGCTTGAGGATGGGCGTCAGCGGGGCGCGGTCCTGCATCTTCAGTCCGGCCCTCTCGAGCAGCCTGGCGTAGCCCCGCGGATCCTGCATCACGGCGAGCGACAGATCGTAGGCCCCGGCGAGCGTCGCGTAGAGCGACTTGCGGCTGCGGGCCTCGTCGGATCCGAGGACCGCCGCGCTCGCGCGCGCGAGGGCGAGCAGCTCGTCGAGGTAGCTTGTCGAGAATGTCTCCTCGCCGGCCGCAGGCAGCGCGACGGGGGCGCCTGCCTCGCCTGCTTCCGCCGCCTCGCCGGACACCCCTCCGAACGAGGGTTCCGCCATCTTGCTGGCTCCGCGAGGCGGCGTGATGGCGATCGCCATGACGGGTCCCGCCACCGGCGCGGGCGTATCGAGCAGGAGCACGTCGCGCTCGATGACGAAGGCGTCGCCGCCGCCGGCCTCGCCGTCGTACAGCAGTTCCTGATCGAGCTCGAGGATGTCGACCGGGCGGTTTTCGCTAGTCATAGGTCCTTCCGTCTGCGGGCCGGCACGGGCGCGCGTGTGACCGTGCGCTCGTTCCGGCCGAAAGTGCCGCCAAATCGCGCGTCACTCAAAGGGGCAGGCGAGCTAACCCGTTCGATCACGTCCCTTTGCGCGTCTCCGCGCGGCACGCGCTCAGGAAAAGATCTCGGCCAGCGACTGCTCGGGCAGGCCTTCCTTCCAGTTGCGCAATTCGACGTAGAGCGAGGTCTGCACCGTGCTCCAGACGGTCGTCGCCAGGGTGGAGGAGACAATCGTCGCGATGAGCCAGCCCAGCGGCAATCCACTGGTCGAGACGCTCGTCGCAAAGTTGCTGCCGGTGGCGGTGAACGTGGTTGCCGCGAACGCGCCGATGAACACGTAATAGATGACGATCAGGATCACCTCGATCCCGAATACTTTCCAGCGCGCCCCCTTCGTCAGGAAACGGCTCCGCCCGAAGGCCTCGAACACCCCGGTCCGCTCGGCGACGAGAGCCGGCGAGGCGACCGACCACATGACGAACAGCATGACGCCGGGCACGAAAAGGAAGATCATGCCGATCCAGATGCCGATGACCATCAGCACGACGAGGCCGAGGAGCGGCAGCACGACGGCGAGCGCCGCGCCGACGCATTCGGCAAAGGTTGCCCTCTCGCCGCGCGCATAAGCCAGCGTGGCGCGCACGAGCGATCCCTGGACCAGCGCCTGGAGCAGCAGGCTGACGAAAATCGATCCGAACGCCACCGCAAGCGAGCCGACGATCTGCTCGCTGTCCATCTGGCCGGAGACCGTCCTTTGCTGCAGCCAGCTGATGAGGACGGAAGGGAGCGCCCCGATCAGGAAGGCAATCCCGAAAACGGTCACCGGATTGTCGACGATGACCCCGAATCCGCGGCTGAAGACATGGCCGACGGACATGGTCTCGCCGGTTTCCGCAACGCTCGCCATTTGCCCCTCCCCCGCTTGCGCCCAAGCGCATCATGTTCCACGTCTTCCTGGCTGTCCAGCCGCTTGCGGCATTCTCAGGTTGCGCCGCTCGCCGCTTCGGTTAGGCTGCGAGCGAGCGGCCCTCGCCGCGAAGGGGGAAGGTTCGAGAGCATGGCCGGCCCAACGCAGCTGCCTGCGCTCGCAAGCGATCCGCAGTTCCGGCAGGCTTGGCGCGCGCTCCGCGGCGACGGTGCGGTGCAGTTCGACCTGACGCCGGCCGCGCCGCCGCCGCATGCGCCCGACTGGCTGCGCACGCTCGGCCGCTGGATCGGCGAGGCTTTGCGCCCGATCGGCCGCGCGATCGACTGGATCACCTCGCTGATGCCCGAGGCGCCCTACGCCCGCATTCTCCTGTGGGCGGTCCTCATCGCCGGAGCGCTCGCGCTGATCGCGCTCGTCGTGCAGCGCCTGCGCACCGGCGCGTGGCGCCTTGCCTTGTGGCGCCGCCGCGGCAATGCGGGAATCGAGGCTCAAGACGAGTGGCTGCCCGATGCGGCTCCCGCCCGCGCCTGGCTCGAGGAAGCCGACGCGCTCGCCGCCCGTGGCGAATTTGCCGAGGCGGTCCACCACCTGCTCCGCCGCAGCATCGAGGATATCGCCTGGCGCAAGCCGCAGCTGGTGCGCCCGGCCCTGACCAGCCGCGACATCGCGGCGGCCCCAGCCATTCCCGGCGAGGCCCGGTCGCTGTTCATGCGGATCGTCGCGATCGTCGAGCGCAGCCTGTTCGGCGGGCGGCCGGTGTCGGCCGACGAGTGGTCGGCGACCCGCGCCGCCTATGCCGATTTTGCCCTGCCGAAGGCCTGGCGCGCATGAGCGAGATCGCCATTCGCGATCGGGGCGCCGGCGACGTCTTCAGACCGGCGACCGTGGGCCTGATGATTGCCGTCGGGGTGGTCGCCTTCCTCGCCGCCATGGTCCTCGGCGCCTACGCGCCGGACATCGAGGGCGAGGGCCACGCCGGCGCGCACGCCGCCTCGCATGCCGCGGTCGGCTTCAGCGGCCTCGTCCGGCTCATGGGCGCAACCGGGCGCAACCCGCGAGTCCTGCGCGGCGAGCAGGAATGGGCCATGGACGATCTCGTCGTCGCGACACCCGAACGGGCGGCGACGCGGCTCGACAAGATTATGGCCGCGCGGGGAATCGACAAGCCGACGCTCTACGTGCTGCCCAAATGGAACGCCGCGGAGGACAAGAAGCACAAGGGCTGGGTGCAAGTTTCGGGCTTGCTGCCTCCCTTCGAACCGCAAGGTGTCCTCGCGCCCGCGATCCGGTTCGCCATCAAGCGCCATCTCGACAGGAGGCCGCCGCTGCGCATCGCCGATCCCGGTCTTGCCGCGGCGATCGACTTCGCCACCCCGACGAAGCTGCAGGTCATCGAGCCGGTGGACGATCGGCAGGCGAAGCCCGCGGTCGAAACAGCCGTCGCGCCGCCGGCGGGCGGCGACGACAACGCCGGCAGCGTCAGCTACAGCTTCTCGGCGATCGTGCCGCTGATCACCGACGGGGCGGGCGGGATCGTGCTCGGCCGCATCGGCAAGCTGTTCATCCTTGCCGATCCCGACCTCATCGACAACGCGGCGATGAAGCGGCCGGACAACGCCGCATCGGCGCTCGCGCTGCTCGATCGCCTCGCCGGGCCGAAGGCGCACGGGGTCGGCTTCGACGTCGTCCTCAACGGGCTCGGCGAGAGCAAGAGCCTGCTGCGTCTCGCGTTCGATCCGCCGTTCCTGGCGATGACGCTGACGCTCATGGCGATGGTGCTGCTGCTTGGCATCCGCGCTGCCGGGCGGTTCGGCGCGCCGCGCCCGCGAAGGCGCGCCATTGCCTTCGGCAAGGCGGCGCTGGTCGACAACAGCGCGATGCTGGTCAGCAAGGCCCGCAAGGCGCGGCGCCTCGGCGGGCGCTATGCGGAGATGATCCGCGAGCAGGCGGTGCGCGCGTTCGGCGTGTCGCCGCGGTTCGACACCGCCGAGGTCGACCGGTATCTCGATGGATTGGCCAGTGGCGCCCGGTTCACCGAGCTCGCCGGGCGGGCCGCCGCGGCCGGCAACGACAATGACATGCTCGCGGCGGCGCGGGCGCTCCATGCTTGGAAACGGGAGATCGTGCGTGACACTTGAGGGGGTTCAGGACTTTGCCGGCGCCATCCGGAGCGAAGTCGCCAAGGCCGTCATCGGCCAGGAAGAGACGGTCGACCTGATGCTGGTCGCGCTGCTCGCGCGCGGTCACATCCTGCTCGAAGGGCCGCCGGGGACCGCCAAGACGCTGCTTGCGCACAGTTTCGCCCGCGCGCTCGGGCTCGCTTTCGGGCGCATCCAGTTCACCCCCGACCTGATGCCGGGCGACATCATCGGCGCCAACCTGTTCAACTTCCAGACCTCGCAATTCCAGTTGAGCCGCGGCCCGGTTTTCACCGAAGTGCTGCTGGCCGATGAAATCAACCGCACGCCGCCGAAAACCCAGGCGGCGCTGCTCGAAGCCATGCAGGAGCGGACCGTGACGATCGACGGCGAGAGCATGCCGCTCGGAGAGCGCTTCACCGTCATCGCGACGCAGAACCCGATCGAGCAGCAGGGCGTCTACCCGCTGCCCGAGGCGCAGCTCGACCGCTTCCTGTTCAAGCAGATCGTCGACTATCCGCCGCTCGACGAGGAGAAGCGCATCATCGCCCTGCACGGGGCGGCCGACGCGCAGATGTCGCCCGGGCAATGGGGTGTCGAAGCCAGGTCCGACGCCGAAGCGATCGGCAAGGCCGTCGCGTCGGTGGCGAGCGTCAGGCTGGTCGACGAGGTCGTCGACTATATCGCCGCGCTGATCCGCGGCACGCGCGACGTCGCCGATCTCGAAACGGGCGCCAGCCCGCGCGCGGGGGCGATGCTCGCGGGCGCCGCCCGCGCGCGGGCGGCGATGGAGGGCCGTGACTTCGTCATTCCCGACGACGTCAAGGCGCTCGCCCCGGCGCTCTTGCGCCACCGCCTGATCCTTTCGCCGGCGGCCGAGATCGACGGGCGGCAGGTCGAGGATGTCGTGCGCACGATCATCGAGACGATCGAGGCGCCGCGTTGATCTACCCGACGCGAGCCGCGGTGCTGGTGACGGCGGCGGGCGCGCCCGTGGCTCTCGCCGTCGCCGTGCTCGCGCCGGGACGCTGGTACGTCTCGCTCGCGTGGCCCCTGGCGATGCTGGTGCTGACGGCCCTCGACGCGTTGCTGGGCGCGAAGCCCGCGGCGGCGACGGCCGATTTGAGGCTGCCGCGCTCCGCTTCGGTCGGGACCAGGGTCGAAGCCTCGCTGCTCGTCGCGATCGCGGGCGCCGGGCCGCCGCGGGCGGCCGAAGTCGCGCTCGCGCCCGATCCGCTGGTCGAGCTGGAGGACGAAGGGCGGCTGTGGGTCCTCTTGTCGGGTGGCCGCGGGATCGGGCTCACGTCGCTCGTCGCGCATCGCCGCGGCACCGTCGCCATCGCCCGCCTGTGGGTGCGCTGGCGCGGCCGACTGGGCCTCGTCTGGAAGCAGCGGACGATCGAGCGCAAGGCGCTCATGCCCGTCCACCCGGATCTCGAGACCGCCCGCACGCGCGGCGCGCAGCTGTTCGAGCGCCACGCGCTGCAAGGCCTGATGACGCAGATGCACCGCGGCGAAGGGACCGAGTTCGAATCGCTCGTCGAATTCCGCTCGGGGATGGACCGCCGGGCGATCGACTGGAAGCAGTCGGCCCGCCACACCAAGCTCCACGCCAAGGAGAACCGGGTCGAGCGCAACGGGCAGATCGTCTTTGCCGTCGATGCCGGGCGGCAGATGGGCGATCCCGTCGCCGGGCTGCCGCGCGTCGACCGGGCGGTATCGGCGGTGCTGCTGAGCGCGTGGGTGGCGCTGAAGCTCGGCGATCGGGTGGCGCTGCACGCGTTCGATTCGCGGCCGCGCCTGTCGAGCGGCTTCGTCGCCGGCCCGGGTGCTTTCGGCGAGGTCCAGCGCATGGCCGCGGCGATCGACTACAGCGGCGAGGAGAGCAACTACACCTTCGCGCTCACCACTCTCGCGGCCAAGCTTCAGCGGCGCTCGATGATCGTGCTCATGACCGAGTTCACCGACCTCACTTCAGCCGAGTTCCTCGTCCGCGCGGCCGCGCGCCTGCTGCGCACGCATCTCCTGCTGGTCGTCGTGCTGCGCGACGAGGAGCTGGAGGGCATCGCCGATCGCGCGCCGGAGAAGGCCGACGATGTCACCCGAGCGGTCACCGCGGCGGCGCTGCTCAAGGAACGGCTGCTGGTGCTCACCCGCCTGCGCCACATCGGCGCGCACGTCGTCGAGTGCGAGCACGATAGGGTCGGCGACCGGCTCGTCGCGGCCTACCTCGACCTCAAGCGGCGAGGCCTCCTGTGACCGCGCCGCCGACGGCCGCGCCGATGGTCAACGCCACCCGCTTCCGCGCGGCGCACCAGGCGACGTGGGAACGGCTCGAGGCGATCGTCACCCGCATCGAGAAGCGATCGGTCCGCGCGCTCGGCGAGGACGACCTTCTCGCCCTCCCGATCCTCTACCGGACCACCTTGTCGTCGCTCTCGGTCGTCCGCGAGACGTCGCTCGACCGCGCGCTGCAGACGTACCTCGAGCAATTGTGCACTCGCGCCTATTTCCAGATCTACGGCGCTCCGGGGACGGCGTGGCGGCAGCTGGCGCATTTCTTCGCCACGGGCTGGCCCAATGCGATCGCATCGCTGTGGCGCGAAACGCTCGTCGCCGCGGCGCTGGGCATCGTTTCCGCCGTTCTCGGCTATTACCTCGTCAGGCACGACCCCTCCTGGTTCTACAGCATCATCCCGCCCGAGCTTGCCGAAGGGCGCGATCCTTCCGCTTCGGCGAAGGTCCTCAAGGGCGTGCTCTACGGCGGGCACGACTCCGATCCCTTGACCACGTTCGCCGCCTACCTCTTCACCCACAACGCCCAGGTCGCGCTGTTCGCCTTCGCCCTCGGCTTTGCCTTCGGCGTGCCGACGGCGATGCTGCTCGTCTTCAACGGGCTGACGCTCGGCGCCCTCGTCGAGATCTACGTGTCGAAAGGCCTGGGCGCGATGCTCGGCGGCTGGCTGATCATCCACGGCTCGACCGAGCTGTTCGCCATAACCCTGGCGGGCGCGGCGGGCTTTCGCATCGGCCTCGCGATCGGCTTTCCGGGCCGGGCGAGCCGGCTGGAATCGGCGATTGTCGCCGGGCGCACCAGCGGCACGGCGATGGCCGGCGTCGTGCTGATGCTGCTGGTCGCGGGCCTGCTCGAGGGCATCGGCCGGCAGACGATCGAGCTCGATTGGCAGCGCTATGCCATCGGCACCGCGGTGTTCGCCGGCTGGCTCGCCTACTACTACCTGCCGCGAAAGCGCCATGGCCTGGCCTAGGCGCCCGCGCCCGCCCGGCGCGCGCTCGATGCGGCGCCAGTTCGTCACCCCGGAGGGCGTCGACTTGAGGCTCGAGCTCGCCGGCGCGGGCGAGCGGGCCACGGCCTTCCTGATCGACGCGGTCATCATGCTCGTGATCCTCGTCGTGGCGACGATCGCGATCGCCTACCTCGCTGACGCCGCCGGAAGCTCGGCTCTCTCCGCGCTGACGGTCATCTGGCTGCTCGGCTCGTTCGTCCTGCGCAACGGCTGGTTCATCCTGTTCGAGCTGTCCGGACGCGGTGCGACCCCCGGCAAGCGCCTGCTCGGCCTGCGCGTGGTCGCCCGCGACGGCGCGCGACTGACGGGGGGAGCGGTGACGGTGCGCAACGCCATGCGCGAGCTGGAACTGTTCCTGCCGTTGTCGTTCCTGGCGATCGACGCCGGTGAAAGCCGGCTCGACGCGCTGATCTACATCCTCGCGTTCTGCTGGGTCGCGTTGTTCCTGTTCTTCCCGCTGTTCAACCGCGACCGCCTGAGGATCGGCGACCTCCTGGCCGGCACGTGGGTCGTCCACACGGTGCGCGGCACGCTGGCGGATGACCTTGTCGGGGCCGCCACGACACGGCAGCGGCGGATCTTCCCCGCAGCCGCGCTCGACCTCTACGGGGTATACGAGCTGCAGACGCTCGAGGACGTGCTGCGCCGGGGCAGCGACGAGGCGATCGTCACGGTGGCCGCGTCGATCCGCCACAAGGCGGGCCTGCCCGACGACGGCGACGACTGGGGTTTCCTGTCCGACTACTACGCCGCGCTGTGCGCGCGGCTCGAGCGCGACAGCATGCTCGGGCACCGGCGGGAGAACAAGTTCGCCGCGGCGCGCTAGCAGGAAATCGGAGGCAAGGACTGCGGATCGGGCCGCTCGGCGGCGTCCTTCATCGGTATGCATGCGTCGCCGCGCCTTCGCGGACGGCGCGATCCTGCTGCCAACCGGCAGGGACGCGGCCGGTTCGAAATCCCCATCCGGGCCGGCCGCGCTTCCTCACTTGGGCGCTTGCCCCTGCCCCGCGCCGCTCGCGTGAGGCGCCTGAGGAACTGAGGGATTGCACCAGCGGCCATTTCCATCGAAGAACACGCCATTGCACTCACGATCGGACGGCGCGCGCGCTCAGGCCGGGCGGCGGTTCGAAGGCGGGACGGCGGCTTCGTCGATGGAAGAAGGCAATGTCATAGCTGAGGCCGGCCTGGCGGCACTGCTCGACACCCACCGGGCCGAGTTGCTGCGTTTCCTCGTCGCCCGCAGCGGCGATCCGGGCGAAGCCGAGGACCTGCTGCAGGAGCTTTGGCTGAAGGCTTCCCTCACCCGCGCGGGGCCGGTTGCCAACGGGCGGGCCTATCTTTTCCGCATGGCCAACAACCTCGTGCTCGACCGCGCGCGCGAACGGCAGCGGGCGATGCGCCGGGACCGCGAATGGCTGGAACGCGACGAGGCCGTTCCGCCGGCGGTCGAGACACTGGCGGACCCCGCGCCCGCGGCCGATGCCGGCCTGATCGAGGCCGAGGAAGCCGACATGCTCCACCAGGCGATCATGAGCCTGCCGCATGGCGCGCGCCGCGCGCTCGTGCTCTATCGCTTCGAAGGGCTCGGGCAGGCGGAGATCGCGCGCGTGATGCAAATCAGCCGCAGCGGCGTCGAAAAGCACCTCGCCGTCGCCATGCGCCACTTGCGGCAGAAGCTCGCCGACTGCGGATTCTTCGCATCCGCGCCGTCTCAGCCTCGTGAACCGGCCGGGGGACATGGGCCGCATGGAAAGACTCCGCCATGACAGGGGTAGACGATACCATCCTCGCCGAAGCCGCCGCCTGGCACCTCACCAGCGCCCGCGACGACATGGACTGGGACGGCTTCACGGCGTGGCTCGAGGCCGACCCGGAACATCGGGCCGCCTACGGCGAGATCGCGGCAGTGGCCGCGGCGCTCGAGCGGCATCGCGATCGGCTGGCCCCGCTGGTCGTGGAACCGGCGACAGCCGGCCGGGCCCGGCGCACGTGGCCCTTCTGGGCGGGCAGCGCCGTGGCGGCGGCGCTCGCCGGGGTCCTCGTCGTGCCCCAGTGGCTCGCCGGCCAACCCGAGACCTTCTCTACCGGGCGCGGGCAGCAGACCATTGCCCTCGCGGACGGCTCGAGCGTGGTGCTCGCGCCGCACAGCCGGCTGACAATTTCCGGCCGGCACAGGGACGCGCTGGCGCTTGCAGGAGGCGCCTACTTCGAAATCCGCCACGACCTGCACCGGTCGCTGACGATCCGTGCGAACGAGCTTGAGATCGGCGACATCGGCACGCGCTTCGAGGTGCAGGCGACCGATCGCGCGGTGCGCGTCGAGGTCTCCGAAGGCCGGGTCGAGGTCCGCGGCGACGCGCTCGGCGGGCCCGTCCAGCTGGCCGCCGGTCACCGCATCCTGTTCGATCCGGCGCACGGCCTCGCAAGGGTGTCTTTCGTGGCGGCCAAGGATGTCGGCGAGTGGCGCGAAGGCCGGCTGACCTACGACGCGGCGCCGTTGGCGCTGGTCGCCAGCGACCTCGCCCGCTATGCCGGGGTCGGGGTCTCGGTGCCCCCATCGCTGGCGGGGCGGCGATTCTCGGGAACCTTGTCGATCAAAGATGGCAACTCAGCGGTTCGGGACCTGTCGCAGCTCATGGGGCTGGAGCTGTCTTACGACGCTGGCGCTTATCGCCTGTCCGACCCGGGCTGACGCCCGCGACAATTCGCGCCTCGCGATCAACCTCTCCTCGGTAACCCTCGCCGACGCCATCGCCGAGCTCGCGCGCGAGGCGAACGTCTCCATCGGCACTGAGGGCGCCTTGCCGCGTCTCGCCACCCGGCCTGTCAAAGGGCGGATGAGCATGAGGGAGGCGCTCAGGCGCTTGCTCAGACGATCGGGCTATGTCGCCCGCCAGGTCGGGCCGACCGCCTGGCGGATCGAGCCGGCGCCTTCCTCGAGGGTTGCGCCCGCGCGCGCCCCGGCCGCGCCATCCGCGGCGCCCGACCCGGGCGAAAACAACATCGTCGTTACTGCGACCAAGCGCGAGCTGAAGTTGCAGGACGCTCCGCTCGCGGTGGCGGTCGTCGCCGTCGCGCCCCGGCGCCAGCTCGACCCCACGAGCGACACCGAGTCCGTCGCCGACCAGGTCGAGGGGCTGACGCTCACCGGCCAGGGCGCCGGACGCAACCGGATGTTCCTACGCGGAATTGCCGACAGCCCCTTCGGCGGGAAGGCGCAGTCGACCGTTGCGGTCCTGATGGACGATGCCCGGCTGACCTACGTCGCGCCCGATCCCGACATCCGGCTTGTCGACGTGGACCGGATCGAGGTCCTCAAAGGGCCGCAAGGCTCGCTTTACGGCACCGGTGCACTCGGCGGGATCTATCGCGTGGTCACCAACCAGCCCGATCCGTCGTCGTTCTCGATCAGCGGCGCGGCGAACGTCGAGTCCGTGACGAGCGGTGAACTGGGCGTTGGCGGCTCGCTGGTCGTCAACGTTCCGCTCCTTTCCGGGACAGCTGCCCTGAGGTTGGCGGGTTACGGCGAGAAGGCTCCCGGCTGGATCGACACCGGCGCGCGCAAGGACAGCAACTCGAGCACGGTTCGTGGCGTCCGCGCCGAACTGGCCGTGGACATGGGCGACGGCTGGCAGGCGGGCGCGACCGCGTTCGGCCAGTGGCTTGACGCCCGCGACAGCAACTACACCTATAATCCCGAAGCGCACGACCGGCCCGCGCAATTGCCCGAGCCCCACGAGAACAACCTCGTCCATGGCTCCTTCCGCCTTGTGCGGGACGGTGACACGATGGTCGTTCTCTCGACCGGCTACACGAGCCACCATGTGGACGATCGCTATGATGCGACCCGAGGCGCCGGCAGCTTCGGCATGGCCGATCCGCAGACTCTCGACGATGCGGCGCACTATCTGCTGTGGGACAATGAGGCGCGCCTGAGCGGCAGCATGGGGCGGCTCGGCTGGCTCGCGGGCCTCTCCTACCTCGATGCCCGCCAGCACGCGCTGCGCGTGCTCTATGGCCTTGATGGAACTTCGCTAACGCTCGAGACCGTGACGAACCACGCCGAGGAAGCGGCCATTTTCGGCGAAGCCACGATGCCGTTCACCGGCGCCATCGATGCGACGATCGGCGGCAGGCTGTATCGCACGGTCCAGCACGAGCAGCGCGCCCTGACGGCGGCCCAGGGCCACGAGGAGCGCACGCGAACGGGGATCACTCCGTCGGCCGCCCTGGCGTGGCACCCGCGGCCGGGCCGCCTGTTGTACCTGCGATATGGCTCGGCCGTGCGCCAGGGGGGAACGACCGTGCTGTCGGACGGCACGGTCCAGCGGCTCGACGGCGACGAACTCGCCACCGCGGAAGCCGGCTGGCGCGAGGCGGCGGGGCGATGGAGCCTCGATTTCAGCCTGTACCATTCCTGGTGGGATGACGTTCAGTCCGACGGGCTGCTGGCGAACGGGTTGACCGAGACCGTCAACGTCGGGCGCGCCACCATCTCGGGGGCGGAGCTGACGATCAAGGGCCGGTTCGCCGGGGGCTGGCGGCTGGAGGCCGGAGCCATGGCGCAATCGGCGCTGCTCGTGCGCAACGAAACCGGCCTCAAGCTGGATGACCGCCGCTTGCCGGTCGTGCCCGCGTGGACTTTCAGAACCTTGGTGGCGCACGATTTCGCGCTCGCCGACTGGTCGGCAACCCTGTCCGCCGACGCCCGTTACGTCGGGCCCTCGCGCCTGAGCCTCGACCCGGCGCTCGACCGGCCCATGGGCAACTACGTGCAGTTCGATGCCGGCCTTGCCGCTTCCAAAGGCCAGTGGACGATAGGGCTCGACGCCGAGAACCTGTTCGACGCGCGGGGCGACAGCTTCGTTTACGGCAACCCGCTGCGCCTCTTCACGCAAAACCAGTACATTCGCCAGGATCCGTTCGCCATCAAGCTTTCGCTCGCTCTGCGCCCCTGAGCGGCGAGCGGCTACTCGTGCCGCAGCGCATCGATCGGGTCGAGCCGCGATGCGCGGCGCGCGGGGTAGTACCCGAAGATGATGCCCATGAGCGCCGAGAACACGAAGCTGCCGACGTTGATGGTCGGGTCGAACACGAACGGCACGTCGATCAGCTTGGCGAGCCCGAGCGACAGGCCGAAGGCAATGCCGATGCCTATAAGCCCGCCGAAGCAGCACAACACGACCGCTTCGGTGAGGAACTGCATGCGCACTTCGCGGGCCAGCGCGCCGATCGCCAGGCGGATGCCGATCTCGCGCGTGCGCTCGGTGACCGACACGAGCATAATGTTCATGATGCCGACGCCGCCGACCGCGAGGCTGATCCCCGCGATCGCCGCCACCGCGACCGTGAGCGTGCCGACGGCCGTCTTGACCGCGTCGTTCACTTGCGCCGAATCGATGATGTTGAAGTCGTTCTGCTCGCCCGGCTGCAGCAGCCGCCGCTCACGCAGGAGGTCGATCAGGGACTGCTGGATCGAGCTGCTCTTGTAGGCCGGATCGTAGGCGATGACCATGTAGCCGATCGTGTCCTGACCGGTGAAACGGCGCTGGACGTTCTTGAGCGGCATGAACACCGAGTTGTCGTCGTCCTGGTTGTTGCCGCCGAGCGCACGGCTGGCGAACACGCCGATGACCGTGCAGGACACCTCGTTGAGCCGCATCTGTTCGCCGAGCGGGCTGACGCCGGCGACGAAGATCTCGTCCAGCACCTTGGGGCCGATGATGCACACGTTGGCGCCGGCTTCCTCCTCGGCCTCGGTGAAGCGGCGGCCCTGGTCCATGCCGATGCCGCGCGCGTCCATGAACGCGTTGCTGACGCCTTCGACGCGAGACTGCCAGTTCTGCCCGTTGTGAAAGGCCTGGACGGTCTGGTTCACCTCGCCGGCCACGGATTTCACGCCGGCGAGCTGTTCGCGCACGGCGACCACGTCGTCCTGCTTGAACGGGCGCGGCGGGCGATTGTCGTTGGTCTGCTGCGGAAAGGCGATCAGCACGTC
>DATJHD010000207.1:0-2806 GCA_035494275.1 Croceibacterium sp. | reverse complement strand
GCCAAGGCGCTTGCCGCCAGTCTCGAGGAGTCGGGCCTCAAGATCGTCTCGGGCGGCACCGACAATCACCTGATGCTGGTCGACCTCACGACCAAGGATGTCACCGGGAAAGCGGCCGAGAAGGGCCTCGATCGCGCTTTCCTCACCTGCAACAAGAACGCGATCCCGTTCGATCCGCGCTCGCCGTTCGTCACCTCCGGCGTCCGGCTCGGCACGCCCGCCGGGACGACCCGCGGTTTCGGCCCGGCCGAGTTCCGCAAAATCGGCGGACTGATCGCAGAAGTCGTCGAAGGGCTTGCGAAGAACGGCGACGAGGGCGATGCTCAGGTGGAGGAAAGCGTCCGGCGGCGCGTCGGCGAGCTTACCGCCGCCTTCCCCGTCTATCCCGGGAGATGACATGATGAGCGATCCGCACGAGGAATCCGATCTGATCGAGGATCTGCGCGAGGAAATCGTCGAGATGGCCAAGGAGGGGATGCACCACCCCTCGACCAAGCCGGTGCTGGTCGGCGCGGCGCTTGGTGCCGCGGCGGGCTGGGCGCTTCCTGTGGTCAGCGTCCCGGTAGGTCTGCTCGCAGGTGCCGGCTTCATGCTCTACAAGCGGGTGCGGCCCTGAGGTTTTCACCCTAGATGCGCTGTCCGTTCTGCGCCCATGACGATAGCCAGGTAAAGGACTCGCGCCCGACCGAGGACAACACGGCGATCCGCCGGCGCCGCCAGTGCGAAAGCTGCGGCGCGCGTTTCACGACGTTCGAACGGGTGCAGCTGCGCGAGATCACGGTGGTCAAGAGCGATGGCAAGCACGAACCGTTCGCCCGCGGCAAGATCGAGCAATCGGTCGCCCTCGCGTGTCGCAAGCGGAGCGTCGAGCAGGAGCGGATCGACCAGCTCGTCTCGGGCGTCCAGCGCCAGGTTGAAACCATCGGCGAAAGCGAGATCGCCTCATCGCGCATCGGCGAGATGGTGATGGAGGGGCTGCGGCAACTCGATTCCGTCGCCTACATCCGCTTCGCCAGCGTGTACCGCGATTTCGGCGAGGCACGCGACTTCGAGGAATTTGCAAGCACGGTGCGGGATGCCGGCAGCGGGACCTGACACCCCGATCGTCGTCCTCGTCCGCCCGCAGCTCGGCGAGAACATCGGCAAGGCGGCCCGGGCGATGCTCAACTTCGGGCTCGCCGAACTGCGCCTTGTCGCCCCTCGCGACGGCTGGCCCAACCCGGCTGCGGGCCCCGCGGCCAGCGGGGCCGACGACGTGCTGGCAAACGCACGGGTGTTCGCCACGACGGCCGAAGCGGTCGCCGACTGCGCGCACGTCTATGCGACCACGGTCCGCAAGCGCGGAGTGACGAAACGCGTGCTGACACCCGAAGCGGCGGCTCGCGAAATCGCCGGTCGAAAGGGGCAAAGCGCGATCCTGTTCGGCCCCGAACGCTCGGGCCTCGAGACCGTCGATGTCGCGCTCGCGCGTACGATCGTCACGGTGCCGATCAATCCGCAGTTCGGCTCGCTCAACCTCGCCCAGGCGGTGATCATCGTTGCGTACGAGTGGTCGAGGCATTGCGCCCTCGCCCAGCCGACCCTCGAGGAGGAGTTGCCCCCGGCTCCGCAGGAGGAGCTCGACGGCCTCATTGCGCATTTCGAGGAATTGCTGGAGCCAAAGGGGTACTTTCGGCCGCCTGCGCGCGCCGCCGCCACGCGACGGACCTTGCGCGGCGTGCTCACCAAGCCCGGCTGGAACAGCCTCGAAGTGAGGACATTGCGCGGCGTGCTGTCCTATCTTGGCGGAAGGGATCGCCCCTGAGGGGCGGCCTGGCGATCGGCGAGAGCACAGGGCTTGGCATCGACTTTGTAATACTTTGTACGCCGATTGCATTTCGTCGGCCATGCGCTAGCCTCATCGCCTGCACGTATGTGCTCACCGACATTCTTGATCGGAGGGACTAGGAAAATGAAGTTCGCAGTTGTCCTGGCGGCCGCCGCCGCGTTCGCCGTCGCCGGCCCGGCCGTTGCCGCTGACAAGGACAAGAAGGCAGACCAGCAGGGCGAACAGGACGCTCCCAAGGAAAAGCTGATCTGCCATACCGACACGGTCACGGGGTCGCTCATCGCCAAGCGGCGCATCTGCAAGACCAAGGCCGAATGGGACGAAATCGCCCAGTCCACGAAGCAGCATATGGATGACTTCGTTTCGCGGGAGAACGGCACCATTCCCGCGACGACCCGCTGATCGTTTCTTCCTCCTGTTGACTTTTCGAGCGAGCGCCTACATGGGCGCCGCTCGCGATTGGCTCCGCACCCCGGTGAAGCGGCGGCCGCGCATGGCACGAGGGCCATGCGGTGCGATGCCGGGTTGAAGCATCGCCAACGGGGCGATGACAGCGAATTGAAGGACAGACACGATGTCGAAGCGCAAGAGCGCCAAGTACAAGCTCGACCGCCGGATGGGCGAGAACATCTGGGGCCGCCCGAATTCCCCGGTGAACCGCCGCTCCTACGGCCCCGGCCAGCACGGCCAGCGCCGCAAGAGCAAGATGAGCGATTATGGCCTCCAGCTGCGCGCCAAGCAGAAGCTGAAGGGATATTACGGCGACGTCACCGAAAAGCAGTTCAAGCGCACCTATGCCGAAGCTTCGCGCATGAAGCGGTTTTCGATGCCGCGAGCGTAGCGGCCTGAGAAGGCGCGGGTGAGCCGCGTGGCGTCGTCGGGGGCACCGCGCACCGCGGCCTGCCAGACAGGGCCGTTGGTGGCCTCGTCAGCCAGCAGGAAGGCTGTGCCCATCTGGACGGCGCTCGCCCCCAGGGC
>DATJHD010000206.1:0-2964 GCA_035494275.1 Croceibacterium sp. | reverse complement strand
CGAACTTGAAGTGCTTGACTGCGTTGGTGACGTAGACCTGCCGCCGGTCGATCCCGGCCTGCTCCATGTAACGATTCAGCAATTGCCCCGACGGGCCAACGAAGGGCTTGCCGGCGAGGTCTTCCTGGTCGCCGGGCTGCTCGCCGACGACCATCAGCGCCGATTTCTTGAGCCCCTCTCCCATCACGGCCTGGTTGTCGAGGAAGCCGATCGGGCAGCGCCGGCATTGGTGAATAGCTGTCTCGATTCCGCTCAGCGTGCGCGGCCGGTCCTGAAGAGCCATTTCGTCTGATGCGGCCATCATAGCCTCCGGATCGCTCCCGCCCCTTGGGTCAACGCGCAGGAGCCGAAGGTGGATGCTCAACTCCCGAGTCGCCGCTTTGTTCCCTATCTGTTCTATTCGCGATTCGCCATCCTTTTGCACTGGAGGAATGCCCTGCTAAGCCTCGGACAAGCATCAGGGAGAATGTGATGAGAGACCGCAAGCTCGCGTTCGCACCGGCCTCCGAGCAGATCCGCCTGCTCCAGTCGCGCGAGATCGGCGCCGGCGAACTGCTCGACCTCTACCTCGACCGGATCGACAGGCTGAACGCCGAGTACAACCTCGTCGTCGCCTTCGACCGCGACCGGGCGCGCGCCGCCGCGAGCGAGATCGACCGGCGGCGGCGGGAGGGAGAGACGCTCGGGCCGCTCGCCGGCCTGCCGATCACCGTCAAGGACTCCTATGAAGTAACCGGCATGCCCGCGACGTGCGGCCTCGTGCCCCTGCGCCATCACATGCCCGAGCAGGACGCCGACGCGGTCGCCCTGCTGCGCAAGGCGGGTGCCAACATCTTCGGCAAGACGAACCTCCCGGCCGGGGCCAGCGACTGGCAGTCGTTCAATCCGATCTTCGGCATCAGCCGCAACCCATGGAACCCGGAGCGCACGGTCGGCGGCTCCTCCGGCGGGGCAGCCGCGGCGGTGGCGGCGGGATTGACGTCGTTCGAGCTCGGCAGCGACATCGGCGGTTCGATTCGCATCCCATCGCACTTTTGCGGGGTGTTCGGTCACAAGCCGACTTACGGCCTGGTGTCCGTGCGGGGGCATATTCCGCCGCCACCGGGCACGCTGCACCAGCCCGAGCTGGGCGTTGCCGGGCCCATCGCCCGCAGCGCGGCCGATATCGACCTGCTGATGAGCGTCCTCGCACCGCCCTTGCCGGCGCCGCGCCATGACAGGCTCGCCGACTTTCGCGTCGGTGTATGGTGGGGCGGTGACGCCTATCGCGTCGACAGCGGCTATCGGCAGGCCTTGGAAGCCTACGTCGCGGACTTGCGCGCGGCCGGGGCCCGGATCGAGGAGGTCGAGCTGCCGGTCGAACCGCGCGAGAGCTATGAAGTCTACCTGCAGGTGCTGTTCGCCATCGTCGGCGCACCCGCGCCGCAGGAAGCCGATGCGTTCGAGCGGCTTGCCGGACAGGACGAGACGGGCATCGCGGCCAAGCTCGCCCGTTACATGCGGACAAGCCTCGGCGAGTGGTTCGAGCTGGCGGAAAAGCGCGAGCACTTGTTCCGTGCCTGGGCGCGGTTCTTCGGCGAATACGACCTCTTGCTGTGTCCGGCGGTGCCGGTCGTCGCATTCGAGCACATGGCCGAAGGCAGCGGCGTCCATTCCGACCAGCTGTTCCGGCGCATCACGATCGATGGAGAGCCCGCGCCCTATCTGGACTTCACCTGGCAGGGGCTGGCGCTTGTCGCGAACCTGCCCGCGACGGTCATGCCGACGGGCAAGTTCTCGCAAGGCCTGCCGTGTGGCTTGCAGCTTATCGGGCCTTGCCGCGAGGACCGCACGAACATTCGCTTCGCCCAGCTGGCCGAGCAGGCGGCGGGGGCTTATCTGGTGCCTCCGGCCATGGAGTAGGATCAGGCGCACAGCCCCTGCAGGAACCACTCGGGCGGTCCGCCGCGTCCGTCACCGGCCAGGCCGTGGCGGTAGATCCAATAGCGGCGGCCCTTCTCATCCTCGATCCGGTAGTAATCGCGCAGCCGCACGGTCGATTTCTCGCGCCACCATTCGGGGGAGATGCGCTCGGGCCCTTCGACGCGGGCGACCTCGTGCACCTGCCCGCGCCAGCGGAAGCGCTGCGGGAAGCCGTCGGGAGTGGCGTAGAGCACCGCGATCAGCTCGGGGCGGTCGAGCATCTTCAAGGGCCGAAGATGGAACGCGAGCTGGCCCTGGCTGGCCGGCTCGGGCGCGAGCGGCGGCTGCCAGCGCTGGGCGCGCTCGGGGATGTGGCTGGCGTGGAGTACCGGGCGGCGCACCGCCTTCTCGCCGAGCCGCACGGTCAGCCGGTCGATGCATTCGGCCAGACTGGTGCCTTGCGCCTCGCCCGCTTCGAAATCGCCTTGCGCCAACCCCAGCGGCTCGGTCCAGTTCGCCCTCAGACGCAGCAGTTCGATGCCGAAACCCGCGTCGATATCGTCGAGCTTGCCGGCGAACAGCCGGGCGATATGCGCCGGATCACGAGTCGCAGCGGCGAACTCGAGACGGCGAACGATGACCTCGTCGTCGACGCGCCACAGCCCCAGCTCGAGCCGCCTTGCGCCGAGCGCCTTGCCTTCGAGCTCACGCGCCATGTCGGCGGCGAGATCGGCGAGCACACGATCGAGCAGCTCGCGATGACGGATCGGCTCCATCAGCTGCCGCTGAACCAGCGGGTCGGGCACCGCGACAACCGGCAGCAGCGGCTCCGCCACGCGGCCGAGGAGCTGGTCGAGGCGAGCGAGCGGGTTGGCGCCAGGCGAGCGCGAGCGGAACCGCCGGTGCAGCGCGTCGCGGCTAATGCCGTCGAGCTGACCAAGGCGCTTGAGCCCGAGGCGGCGAAGGACGGTGAGCACGTCATCGTCGAGGCGAAGAGCGGCGACCGGCAGGTCGGCGAGCATCGCAGGCATATTCTCCCCCTCCGGGGGAGGAAAGATTGCC
>DATJHD010000205.1:0-3502 GCA_035494275.1 Croceibacterium sp. | reverse complement strand
CTCCGCGTGGCGGTCGGTCGGCACCACGACGCTGACCGCGTCGCAGGCGTCACCCAGTTCGGCCAGCGTGGCGAAGCGCCGGCAATTGTGCTTGGCGCAGATCTCGGCCGCGCGGGCGTCGCTCGTCTCGTAGATGCCGGCCAGCTCGACCCCAGGCAGCGCGGCGTAGATGCGGGCATGGTGCTGGCCGAGGGAGCCGACCCCGGCGACGCCGCAACGGATGTTCGCAGGTTTACGGTTCACGGTTCATGGTTCTCCGTTGTCTTGAACTTGCGACCGCGCGAATCGCTGTTCTGCAGGTAGCGCATCAGACCACTAATCAAAGCCTCGGTCTCGCTGGCGAGCCGATAAAGTCGGTCGAATTCCACCTGGGGTAGCTCGCCCGAGTCCAGCGCCACGTAAAGGTGCGACTTCACCTCAGTCGCCGATCCCCGGGCGTGACCCAGAAACTGGATGAATTCCTTGTTTCCACCTCGGCCAAAGCCTTCGGCCACGTTTGCCATGACCGAGACTGCCGCCCGGCGCATCTGGTCGCGCAAGGCGAAATCCCTGGCCAAGGGCCCCGACCTCGTCACGAAATAGATCTCCCGGGAAAGCTCGCGCGCCTTCTTCCAGCCATTCAGATCCTCGAAACACCTGACGGTTGCCATTCTCTGGCCGAGAACCGTGAACCGAGAACCGTGAACTTCAAGGCTGCCCGATTACCCCATTTTTGAGGAGCAACTGTCTGCCGCATTTCCGGGCATGCGCCGGGTTGTGGGTGACGAGCACCAGGGCGGTCCGTTCGTCGGCGCAGACCTGCAGCAGAAGGTTGATGACCTCGTCGCCGGTGCGCTCATCGAGGTTGCCGGTCGGCTCGTCCGCCAAGATGACCGCCGGCTTGTTCATCAACGCCCGGGCCACCGCCACCCGCTGGCGCTCGCCGCCGGACAGGTGCGCCGGCAGGTGATGCGCCCGTTCGGCCAGGCCGACTTGTTTAAGCAGATTTGCGGCGCGGGCGCGTTCGGCCGCCCCCGCCGCGCCGACGAGTCGCGCCGCCATCAGGACGTTCGCGACGGCGTTCAGTTCGGGAATCAGGTAATAGGACTGGAACACCATGCCGAGGAACCGTCCGCGCCGCTCCGTGAGTTCGCTCAGGCTGAGCCGGTGCGCCGCCTCGCCCGCCCAGGTGAGCTCGCCCGCGTCGGGACGGTCGAGGCCGGCGAGCACATTGAGCAGGGTGCTCTTGCCCGAGCCCGACTCGCCGCGCACGCTGACGGTTTCGCCCGCCGCGACGGACAGGTCAACGCCGCGCAACACCTCGAGCGTGCGGTCGCCGCTCGGGTAAGTCTTGCGCAGGCCGGCAGCCCGGAGAACCGAGCCGGAACGCCCAACGCCGAACGCTGAACGCTCAACGCCCAAGGAATCGGATCCGGATTTTGCCTCTGGTGGCTGCATCGGGCTGAGTTTCAGAGTTGGAAGTTAAACGTTCAGCGTTGGGAGTTCCGCAGCGAATCACTCGCTGCGGAGAGCCTCCACGGGTTTGAGCCGGGCCGCGCGCCAGGCGGGAATCAGGCCGGCGAGCGTCGAGGCGACGATGGAAAAGACAATGATGACGACGACGTCCTTCGTCTCCGTGTAGGCCGGCAGGTGGCTGAACTGGTAGAACTTCACGAACACGTCGCGCCCCATCGTCGCCCCCGCCACCAGCCCGACGATGTTGTCGCGGTAATGCAGCAGCGTCGCGCCCAGGGCGAGGCCCACGGCCGTGCCGGCGGTGCCGATGAACAGCCCCTGCGCGCAGAAGCACGCGGCCACCTGCGCCGCCCGTCCGCCCATGGCGCCAAGCAGGCCGATCTCGCGGGTCTTGCGCACGACGGTGACGAGCAGCGAACTCGTGATGGAGAAGGCGGCCACGATCACGATGAACGTGAGCAGGAAGAAGATCATGTTGCGCTCGAAGGCGACCACGGCCTGGAAATCGGCATTGGCCTCGAACCAGGTCAGCGCGCCGGCGACCGGCGGCAGGACGGCGTTGAGCGCGGCGGCCGCGGCATCCGGGTCGGCGCCGGGCTTGAGCCGGACGTTGTAGCCGTGGACGAGGTGATCCAGGCCGTAGAGATCCTGCATCAGGCGCAACGAGCAGATGACCGTCGAGCTGTCGAGCTGCTGGTGCCCGATCTCGAAGATGCCGGCCACGCGGACTTCGCGGGGCAGCAGCACTTCATTGCGCTTGAACCGCTCGAGCATGAGCGGCGAGTAGACGCTGATCTTGTCGCCGATCCGCGCGCCGATGGAGTTCGCGAGGATCGAACTGAGGATCACCGAGTCGTCGTCGACGTCGTCCAGCGAACCCGCCTTGAGGTAACGCTCGAGCGGAATGACCTTGCGCATCCGGTCGAGGTCGAAGCCCTGGATCGTGGGAAAAGCCGGCCGGCGCTCGAACTCGAGCATGACGACGCCCTGCGCGTACGGCGCGGCGGCCGCGACCGCCGGCACGCTGGCGATGGCCTTCTCGATGGCGGCGTCGGGCGCGAAGGGCCCGCGCCCGCGGATCTGCACCTCGCCCTGGGTGTCGATGATCATCTGGCGGATCTGGTGGCCGAAGCCGCCCATGACGCTCGAAGACACGAGCATCAGCGCCACGCCGAGCCCGACGCCGAGCACCGAGATCAGCGTGAAGAACGACACCCGCCCGGTCGGGAAAAGCTGCTTGAGGGCGAGGTAGACGGGCCAGGGCATGGGTGTCAGCGGTAAGCCATAAGCGATAAGCCGTAAGCTTCCACTGCCAATTCGTTTCTAGCTTAAGGCCTACTGCTTACAGCTTATTGCTCCACGGCGCTCACGGCGCCGTGGTCGGCCGCAGCGACGGGAAGAGGATCACGTCGCGGATGCTCTCGGCGCCGGTGAGCAGGATGCAGAGGCGGTCGATGCCGACGCCCATGCCGCCGGCGGGCGGCATGCCGTGCTCGAGGGCGAGCAGGAAGTCGGTGTCGAGGTTCTGCTTATCCTCGCCGACCTGCTTCTCGAACATCTCGCGCTGCACGAAGGGATCGTTCTGCTCGGAGTAGGCCGGGGCGACCTCCATGCCGCCGATGATGCACTCGAAGACGTCGATCAGGCCCGGGTCCTCGGCGTTGAGCTTGGCGAGCGGACAGAGCTCCTTCGGCAGGTGCGTGACGAACGTCGGCTGGATCAGCGTGGGCTCGATCTTCTTGCCGAAGATCTCGTTGACGATCTCGTGCGTCTCCCAGCCCGGGTGGATTTCCAGGCCGAGCTTCTGCGCGGCGGCCGTGGCCTTGGCGCGGTAATCGGGCGCGGCGCGCTCGGCGCTCAGCTTGAAGCCGACGGCCTCGTCGATCAGGTCGAAATAACGCGCCTCGCGCCAGTCGCCGGCGAAGTTGATCAGTTGACCGCTGGCGGCGTGCTTGATCTCGGTCGCGCCAATGACGTCGCGGCAGAGGTCGGTGAAGATCGCCTTGAGCAACTCCATCATGCCGCGGAAATCCGAGTAGGCCTGGTA
>DATJHD010000204.1:0-2634 GCA_035494275.1 Croceibacterium sp. | reverse complement strand
GCAGGTCACGAACGGCTTCCACCATAGCCTCAGTTGCCAGCGCCCGTCAGCGGTTCCTCCGCCGATAACGGTGTAGAGCTGGCCGTTCCAGCGCGTCAGCAGCGCGGATTCGCTGGTCGTTTGCGGCGGCGCCCAGAACGTCCGCGACATCGGCACCAGCTCGTGTGCCGGGCCGCCTTTGTAGCTTGCCGAAAGCCGGCCCGACAGAGCGGTCCAATTGGGACCGGCAACCGGCTCAACCGCGGTGAGGCGGACCTGCCAGGGCCCCACATTGATGGATTGGCCGACATCGGCCGCGGTCAATTTCTCGACCGTGAAGGCGCTGTCAACGGACATGCCGAAGAGCGCGACGGCGATGCCGAAGTGGGCGATCGCCATGCCCCAGACCGGTAGCGGCAGGCGCTTTAGCGATCGGCCTCGCAACGGCATGAACGCGGATACGGCGACGACGGCCGCGAGCGCCAGCCCGAGCAGCTGCAGGAGCGCGATGCCGGCCATCAGCCACGCTGCCAGCAGGACGACGATACCGGCGGCTCCGATCGCGATCAGGGGGCCCTTGATGCGTTCGAGCCGGTCGCGCCGCCAGCGCAGCAGGGGTCCGACCGCCAGCACCGCCAGCATCGGGAACACGAAGATCGCGCTCACCGGATTGAAGTACGGCGGTCCGACCGAAACACGCACGCTGAAGGCTTCGGTCACGAGCGGATAAAGCGTCCCCAACAGAACGATCCCGAGCACGGCCGAGAGCGCGACGTTGTTGATCACCAGGGCACCTTCGCGGCTCAAGGCGGCAAAGCGCTCGCCCTCGGCAATGGTCCCGGCGCGAGCGGCGAACAGCGCCAGCGCGCCGCCGATATTTATCGCCAGCAGAGCGAGAATGAACGTCCCGCGCGTCGGGTCGACGGCGAAGGCATGCACGCTCGTCAGGATGCCCGAACGGACCAGGAAGGTCCCGATCATGCTCATCGAGAATGCGACGACGCCGAGCATCACCGTCCAGGTCCGCAACGCATCGCGCGAGGCGAGCACGCTTGCCGAATGGAACAGCGCCGTCGCCGCCAGCCAGGGCATGAGCGATGCATTCTCGACCGGGTCCCAGAACCACCAGCCGCCCCAGCCGAGCTCGTAGTAGGCCCAGTAGCTGCCGGCCGTGATGCCCACGGTAAGGAACATCCAGGCGCCCATCACCCACGGCCGCATCACCTTGGCGAATTCCGGCGTCACGTTGCGCGTCAGCAGCGCGCCGACGGCGAAGCTGAAGGCAATCGAAAGGCCGACATAGCCGCAGTAAAGCGTCGGCGGATGCATCGCGAGGCCGATGTCCTGCAATAGCGGGTTCATTCCCTGTCCTTCGGCCGGCACCGGAAACAGCCGCGCGAACGGGTTCGAGGCGAACAGCAGGAACGCGTAGAAGCCAAGCCCGACGAAAGCCTGGGCGCCGAGCGTCGCCAGCATGGTCTTTTCGGGCAGGCGATGCTCGATCAGCGCGATCAGTCCCCCGGCCACCGCCATGATCGTCACCCACAGGAGCATCGAGCCTTCGTGGTTGCCCCAGGCACCGGCGATCTTGTAAATCAGCGGCTTTTCCGAATGCGAGTTCTCGGCCACGAGCAGGACCGACAGGTCGGTGCGCGCGAACACCCACAAAAGCATCACGAAGGCGACACCGCACAGCAACGCCTGCGTCACCGCCGCCGGACGCACCAGCAGCGCGAGCATCTCGCCGCCGGGCCGCTGGCCCAGCCAGGCCGCAACGAGCTGCAGCGCGGCGAGCGCGGCGGCGAGCCACAGGGCTGCAAGGCCGAATTCCGCGATCATTTCGTGGTTTCGGCGACGGTTTCGCGCGCCTGCTGCTTGGTCATGTCCTGCAATTCGCGCGGGACGTAGTTCTCATCGTGCTTGGCGAGCAGGTTGCTCGCCACGAACGTCCCGTCCTTCATCATGTGCCCTTCGGCAACGACGCCGGAACCTTCCCTGAACAGGTCGGGAGCGATGCCGGCGAAGGTCACCGGCACCTCGGCTTTTCCGTCGTCGACCAGGAAATGCATCGTCACGCCGTCGGGTGCCGTCTTGAGCGAGCCGACCTTGACCATCCCGCCGAGGCGCACGCCACGGTCGGGATCGGGCGGATTGGAGACGATCTGGCTCGGAATGTAGAAATAGCTCGCCTGGTTCTTCAGCGCCCATGCCGCCAGCGCGCCGGCGGCAAGGATGGCCAGGAGCGCAAGGATCACGAGCACCAGACGCTGGTGCTTGGGCTTGAATGCCGCGGTCATCTTGCCCTCGCCTCCTCACGGCGCTTTTCCGCGCGGCGCATCGACCACCAGCTCCATGCAACCAGCGCCAGCGTTGCACCGACGCCGAGCGCATAGGCGGCGATGACGAACGGCCACGGGTTCAACGCTTCTCGCATCAGTCCTCCTGCGCCTTGCGGCGCAGCCTCGCCTCGGCCTGGATATCGGCCAGCAGCGCACGCATCCGGGCGAGGACCACGCCGGCGAAGATCAGCGTGAAACCGAGCATCGCGGCCAGCAGGCCCCAAAGAAACGGCGCGGCCATCGCGGAGCTCCCCCAGCCGAGGCTCGGCGGCTGGTGCAGGCTGTTCCACCAGATCACCGAATAATGGATGATCGG
>DATJHD010000203.1:0-2216 GCA_035494275.1 Croceibacterium sp. | reverse complement strand
GTGCTGGGCGAAGAACGGCAGCACCACTTCGTCGAACCTTTGGGCAATATGGTCGACATGGGTGCCCTCGTATGTCGCCCACTGGTTGGCGATGCCCTGCTTGTCGAGCATCTCGTGGATCGCGGTGTCGTCGCGGATGAGACCGTCCTTGGTGCCCACGTCGGAGCCGATCGCGTCATAGCTCCGCAATGCCCAGACGTGGCTCGGGATCATCGCCAAGGGCGAGTTATTGGCCCATTCGGCGATGACCAGCGGATCGACCATCGGCTTGCCGTCCTTGTCCTTGGTCAGCGGGAAATCGGCGTAGTACGGCGGGTTCTTGGGGTTCGGCGACCAGGCGACCATCGAGGCGAGACCGGCGCGCATGCCGAAGCCCGACTTGTCGACGTCGGCGATCGGCACGGCTGCCATCTTGGTGGCCGAATCGAGTGTTTCGGTGCGCGGCTCGCCACAGCAGGCGCTCTGCGCATAGAGGCTGTCGAACACCCCGGGATGGGTCATGCCGACGGTCCACACGCCGTAGCCGCCCATCGAGTGCCCGGCGAGGCCGCGGGCCTTGCGAGTGGCGATCGTGCGGTAGTGGCTATCGATGTACTTCACGAGATCGTCGGCGATGAAGCTCTGGAAGTCTCCGGTGGTGACCGAGCTCGAATACATGCTGCCGCCCATCTTGGTCAGCGTGTCGGGCACCACGACGATGAATTCGCGCCCGGCCTTGGCGTTATGATCGACCGCTTCCGGCACGTGCATGAAATTATAGAAGTTCCGCCCGTCGATGGCGAAGCCATGCAGGTAATAGACCACCGGATAGCGACGCTTGGGGTTCTTGGCGTAGCTGGCCGGCAGCACGACCATCACGTTGCGGTCGGGACTGTCGCCCTCGAGATTTCCTTCCAGCGACTTGCCGTGGACGGTGATCGAATCGACCTTGATGCCCGCCGGGACAGGTGGCGCCGGCGCGGTGATGTTGCCGCTGGGAAAGGCCGCGGGCGCGGCGCGGTTTTGCCCGGAGGCGGGCGACGCGATGAACGCGGCGGTAAGAGCGAGTGCGACCACAGTCCTTTTCAGCATTATTTCCGATCCTTTCCCTTGAGCTCCCTTGCAGCCGTCAGGCGGCCGCCTCGGCCCTGACGGCCCGACGCGAGTAGAACCGTTTCTCGATGCGAGTCCACAGCACGGCTGTGAACATGCCCCACTGGCTGAGCAGCGGAACCACGAACGTCAGCCCGATGCACACCAGCGCCGCAAGAACCATGTCGAGCCCATCGGCCGCAGGGCCCGTCGCCCGGCGAACCGCGCGCGCCAGCCAATAGGCGAGCAGCGAAAGGACGAGCATCGATACGTTGTAGAAGATTTCCGGCACGAAGTGGCCGAGGTTGCGGCCGAGGAACGCGGTCGAAAACGGCATGAAGGCGATCGCCATCAGGTAGAGCATGTTCGGCCACATGAGCCGTTCGTCGAATTGGCGCAGGGCGCGGAATCGCTGGTGATGGCCCATCCAGAAGCGGCCGATGACGAGGAAGCTCAGCGCAAAGGCGAAGAAGCTCGGTCCGTTTTCGCCCAGGACCCGCCAGGAGTCGGCCACCGATATCGCACGCGGAAAGTCCGGGACCTCGATGTCGAGCACCAGCAAGGTGATGGCGATGGCGAAGACGGCGTCGGAAAAGAAGACCAGCCGGTCGAGCGCAAGGTCGCCGCTCGTCTCTTCGTGCTTGCCCTTCATGGCGCCCCCAAGGCCGCGATCAGACGCCGATCAGCTCGCGGCCGATCAGCATGCGCCTAATCTCATTGGTCCCGGCACCGATGTCGAGCAGTTTCGCGTCGCGCAAATAGCGTTCGACCGGCCAGTCGGTCGTGTAGCCCGCGCCGCCCAGCGCCTGCACCGCCTCGCCGGCGACCCGGAAGGCGTTTTCGCTGGCGAGCAGGATCGCTCCCGCCGCGTCGAACCGGGTGGTCTTGCCCGCGCTGCACGCCCTGGCGACCGCATAAGTGTAGGCGCGCGCCGACTGCAGGGCGACGTACATGTCGGCAACCTTCGCCTGCATCAGCTGGAACGCTCCGATCGGCTTGCCGAATTGAGTGCGCTCGCGAACATAGGGAATGACCGTGTCGAGGCATGCCTGCATGAGGCCGAGCTGCACGCCGGCGAGCACCGCGCGCTCGTAATCGAGCCCGCTCATCAGCACCTTCACGCCCTGCCCGACGGCGCCCAGGAC
>DATJHD010000202.1:0-8896 GCA_035494275.1 Croceibacterium sp. | reverse complement strand
GCCGAGGTCCTTCTGCTTGGCCGGGCTGCCGGAGACGAACGCGGTCATTCGCGCGTGCCTGGAATCGATGAAGCCCGGGATCGCTTCGCCGACCGCGAAGTTGCCGAGGCCGACGACCGCCCAGCGCAGCTTCTCGCCCGGCCGATCGGGCAGCAGGAAATCGCCCGCGAGCGGCGTCCCGTGCGCCTGCTGCCCGGCGGCACGCGTCGCCCCGAGCGCGAGCGGCGCGAGCGTGCCGGCGGCGAGCAGCCTTCGGCGCGTCAAATCGGGCATGTCGGGCATGGCATTCGTCTCCCCTCGGGTAGCGCTACCATGCACGAATTTCAGCGCGTGTCACCTGCCGGGGGGAGGCACCCACTTCATCACCCCGCCGGCCATCGGCGTCCACCAGCCGGTCTTCACGCCGGCAGCCGCGAGCACGTTGCTGGTCCACTGGTTGCAGGTGTTGTCGACGGTGTAGTGGCCGGGGGCGTCGTAGAACACGTCTTGCGGGCCATACCCGGGGTAGCGGACGCGCGGCGATCGGGGCAGCGAGCGGTCGATCGCGGCAACGAGCCGGGCGTACTCGCCGTGGGTCACGCGCAGCGGGCGAATGTCGTCGGCCGGGGCAGGGCGGATGTAGTGCGCGACGTGCAGCACCCCGTCGCCGCCGATGCCGACGATCCGCAGCACGGTCCACGGCCGAAGGTCCCACCAGGTGGGCGTGTCGAGGAACACCTGCTTCTCGCCCCAGCTGATCGCGATGTGCGTGTACCCGGGGCCGGGCGCGGCGACGTCGCTGTCGGGAAAGATCGGCCGCCAGTCGCGCTCGGGCGTGACCAGCGGCAGCACCAGCGCGGTGTGGACGCCGTTCGTCTCGACCATGATCGGCACCGCGTCGGGATCGTTGGCCGCCGGCTCGTGCCAGTCGGCGTTGCGCGGGATCGAGCTGCCGATCCACGCCGCGAGGCAATAGGCAACGAGGAGCCCGAAAAGGCCGAGGGCGGCCCTCCCGGTCCAGCGGATCAGCCGACGAACCGGCGGCGCAACCACAGGATGCTCCAATCGCCGTCGACGATGCGCCCGGCCAGGGCAAAGCCGACGGCACGATAGGCCGCTAGCACAGCCCGCTCCTGGCTTTCGAGCAGCCCCGCGAGGACGAGATGGCCGCGCGGCGGCACGGCATCGGCGAATTCGGGCGCCAGCGCGATCAGCGGACCGGCGAGGATATTGGCGATGAGCAGGTCGTATGGTCCGCACTCGCGCAACAGCCGGTCGTCCATCCCGGCGGCAATGGCCACGGCCAGCTGCCCCGGGCCGGCGCCGAGCCGGACGCCGTTGCGCCTCGCATTACCGGCGACGACCGGCCCGCAGACCGGGTCGATGTCGCTCGCCATGGCATAGGCGCGCGGCCACAGCGCCAGCGCGGCGAAGGCAAGAAGGCCGGTGCCCGTGCCGATATCGGCGATGTTGCGAGCGATCACGCCACGCCGTTTCATCGCGTTCAGCATCGCAAGGCACCCGGCGGTGGTCGCGTGCTGCCCCGTGCCGAACGCCTGGCTCGCCGGAATTTCAAGGTCGATCACGCCCGCATCGCGATCGGCCGGATGGTCGGGCGTACGGACATGAAACCGTCCGGCGCGGATCGGTGCGACGCCCTTCTGGCTTTCCGTCAGCCAGTCGGTGGCGGGTACCGCTTCGGCGACGACCTCCGGCGCTTCGCGACCAAACAGCGCCGCCACCGCGTCGCGATCGGCCCTGCGCGGCCGCCGCGGCAGCCACGCTTCGAGTACCCACGCGTGCGGCTGATCCTCGGCGATCTCATGCCCGGAAACGACGATCTCCGAAGGCCAGTCCTCGATCTCGTCATGCGCCAGAAGTGCGGCATGGACCGCCGGCTTGGGGGCGCGGGCAACCAGCTTCCAGCTACCCGCCATTGGCCTCTT
Source organism: Croceibacterium sp. (assembly GCA_035494275.1). Lineage (GTDB taxonomy): Bacteria > Pseudomonadota > Alphaproteobacteria > Sphingomonadales > Sphingomonadaceae > Croceibacterium_B. Next base: position 6,971 of record DATJHD010000202.1, on the reverse strand, counting down.
TCGCGAGGCGCGCATCGAGTTGCCGCTTCAGCCGGTCGGCGTATGCGTAGCACGCGGCCGGCGCGACGAGGCTGCCGGCGACGAGCCGGTCGCGCATGCCGCTCGCCGACGGATGCGGCGACAGCAGGATGTCGCACCTAAGCGAGCCCACCGTCATGAGGCTGGCGTTGAACGCGGCGACCACGTCGGGGTGATCGCTGAAGCGATAGCCGTCGCTGCTTACCGGCGTCAGGCTGTCGGCATAGACGATCGTCCTGCAATCGCCGTCCTCGCAGCTTTCCCATTGCCAGCTCATTGCGCCCGGCGTGTGCCCCGGTGTCGCAAAGCCCTTCAGTTTGAGGTCGCCGAGCGCGACCGTGACGTTGCCGTCGAGAACCTTGTCGACGTGCACCGCCGGCAGCGCATTGTGCTCCTCGTACTGCGGGTCCTCGGGATTGGGGCCGCCGCGCTCGAGTGCCCTCGCGGCGAAGGTCGAGGCATAGAGCTCGGCCCCGGTGAGCTGCTTCAGGCGGGCGAGGCCGCCGACGTGGTCATGATGCTCGTGCGTGTGCAGGAGGATCCTGACATCGCCGAGCCCGATGCCGAGCTTCTCGATGTTGGCGGCGATGAGGTCGCCCGCACCCGCCGGGCCGCCGTCGATGAGAACGTCGCCGGTGGTGCCCCTGATCAGGATCGCGGCGATGCCGCAGGTGCCGACATACCAGGTGTTGCCCCAGACGCGGAACGGCGGGCCGGCCTTGTCCCACGCGTCGTTGTCGGCGCATCGCTGCGTCCACAGCGCCTGGCCATCGGCAGCGCCATCGTCGGCATGCAGCGCCGTTGCGGCGCCGACCAGCAGGGCCGACGCAAGTAACAATCTACCGAACATAGCTGGCTCCATTGGCGTCGAGCGTGGCGCCGGTTAGGCTCGGCGGCGCGTCGAGGGCGCAGAACACGGCGATGGCAGCGATCTCCTCGGGCGTCGCGACGCGGCCGAGCGGGATGTCGGCGAGCAAGTCGTCGCCGCCGCGGCTCGCCAGGTAGTCTTCGGCCATGCCCGTCCGGGTGAAGCCGGGTGCGATCGCGAAGCTCAAAATGCCCTTGCCGGCGTAGGCGCGGGCGATGGTCTTGTGCAGGGCCAGCATGCCGCCCTTCGAGGCCGCGTAGTGCCAGTGTTCCGGCGAATCGCCGCGAAATCCGGCGCGGCTGGCGATATGGACGATCCGCCCCGGCCGCCCGGTGCCGAGCCAGTGGCGCACGGCAAAGCGCGACAGCTGCGCTGCGGCGGTGAGATTGATTCGCAGCGTCTCTTCCCACGCGTCGAGCCAGCCGATATCCGAGGCCTCGAGCGGCGCGGCGGCATAGATGCCCGCGTTGTTGACGAGCACGTCGATTTGCCCCTGCGCGCGATCGAGCGCTTCCTCCCACAGCACTTGCGGCGCCGGCGGATCGGAAAAATCGGCGGCGATGGCATTTGCATCGCTGGGCTTCGAGGAATGGCCGATCACCTCGGCCCCGCGCGCCTGCAACGCCTCTGTCGTCGCCTTGCCGATGCCCCGCGTCGAGCCCGTGAGGAGGATGATTGCCATTTCATCGATCTAGCCGGTGTTGCCTAGCTTGGCCATTGCGCTAAGGGAGGCGCACACCCGAACCACGGAGCTCTCGATGGCCACCCGCCCGCTTTCTCCGCATCTGTCGATCTGGAAATGGGGGCCGCACATGCTGGTCTCGATCCTTCACCGCATCACCGGCGACGGCATGGCGTTCGTCGCCCTGCCGGTGCTGCTGTACTGGCTCGGTTCGCTCGCGGCCGGGCCGGAGGCCTACGCCAGCTTCGAGCACCAGGCGACCAGCTGGTACGGATACGTCATCCTGGTCGGCATCAGCTGGGCGTTCTTCAACCACATGAGCTCGGGCATTCGCCATTTCGTGATGGATGTCGGCGCCGGGTACGAGATTCACACCAACAAGAGGTGGTCGGTGGCAACGCCGATCATCGGCATCCTGCTCACCGCCGCCTTCTGGGCCGCGGTGACCTGGTACTGAGGGGCAGCGGCATGGGCGAGGGAACCGAACTTGGACGGGTGCGCGGCCTGGGCGCGGCGCACGAGGGCGAAGAAGGCTGGATGCAGCAGCGCATGACCGCGGTCGGCAATTTGCTGCTGGTCGGCTTCCTGGTGATCTCGATCATCCTGCTGCCGGACCTCAGCTATCCCACGGTGAGCGAATGGCTGAGGCATCCGCTGCCGGCCGTCGCGATGGCGCTGCTGGTCGCCAACGTGTTCTGGCACGCGAGGCTCGGCCTGCGCGAACTGATCGGCGACTACGTGCACGAGGACGGCAACAAGTTCGCCTGCCTGCTGCTGGTGAACTTCGCCTGGGCGGGCGGCACCGCTTTCGGGCTGTTCTGCCTCGCCAGGGTCGCGTTTTCCGCCGTGACCGCGGCCGCCGGGGGAGCTGCCTGATGGCCAACGAAGCGCCGAAAACCGCCCCGGCCACGCCGGGCAGCGCCGCGCCGGCCTACAAGATCGTCGACCACACCTATGACGTCGTCGTCGTCGGTGCCGGCGGCTCCGGCCTGCGCGCCACGATGGGCGCGGCCGAGGCCGGGCTGAAGACTGCCTGCGTCACGAAGGTGTTTCCCACCCGCAGCCACACCGTTGCCGCGCAAGGCGGCATCGCCGCCAGCCTCGGCAACAATTCGCCCGACCACTGGCAGTGGCACATGTACGATACGGTGAAGGGCTCCGACTGGCTCGGCGACCAGGACGCGATCGAGTACATGGTCCGCGAGGCGCCGCACGCGGTCTACGAGCTCGAGCACGCCGGCGTGCCCTTCAGCCGCAATGACGACGGCACGATCTACCAGCGCCCGTTCGGCGGGATGATGCAGAACATGGGCGAGGGCCCGCCCGCCCAGCGGACCTGCGCCGCCGCCGACCGCACCGGCCACGCCATGCTCCACGCGCTCTACCAGCAGAGCCTGAAGTACGACGCCGACTTCTACATCGAATACTTCGCGATCGACCTGATCATGGAGAACGGGGCCTGCCGCGGGGTGATCGCGCTGTGCCTCGACGACGGCTCGATTCACCGGTTCCGCGCCCACGCGGTGGTGCTGGCGACCGGCGGCTACGGGCGCACCTATTTCACCTGCACCGGCGCCCACACCCAGACCGGGGACGGCAACGCGATGGTGCTGCGCGCCGGCCTGCCGCTGCAGGACATGGAGTTCGTCCAGTTCCACCCAACCGGCATCTATGGCGCCGGCGTTCTGATCACCGAAGGCGCGCGGGGCGAGGGCGGATACCTGACCAACTCGGAAGGCGAGCGCTTCATGGAGCGCTATGCTCCGAGCGCCAAGGACCTCGCCAGCCGCGATGTCGTCAGCCGCGCGATGGCGATGGAAATCCGCGAGGGGCGCGGCGTAGGCCCGCACAAGGACCACATCTTCCTGCACCTCGACCACATCGACCCGAAGATCCTGCACGAGCGGCTGCCGGGAATCACCGAGAGCGGAAAGATCTTTGCCGGCGTCGACCTTACCCGCCAGCCGCTGCCGGTGGTGCCGACGGTGCATTACAACATGGGCGGCATCCCGACGAACTATCACGGCGAGGTGGTGACGATCGGCGCCGACGGCGATCCGGAGACGGTGGTGCCGGGCTTGTTCGCGGTCGGCGAGGCGGCTTGCGTCTCGGTGCACGGCGCCAACCGGCTCGGTTCGAACTCGCTGATCGACCTTGTCGTGTTCGGCCGCGCGGCAGGCCATCGCCTGCGCGAGACCGTCAAGCCGAACACGCCGCACGAACCGCTGAGGGCTGACAGCGCCGATTTTTCGCTCCATCGCCTTGACCACTTCCGCAACGCCACGGGCTCGACCAGGACGGCGGCGATCCGCACCGAAATGCAGCGGACGATGTCGGCCCACAACGCCGTCTTCCGCACCGAGGAGGTGATGGCCGAGGGTGTCGAGAAGCTTGCAAAGGTCTATGCGTCGATGCAGGACATTGCGGTCACCGACCGCTCGCTGATCTGGAACAGCGACCTCGTCGAGACGCTCGAGCTCGACAACCTGATCGCCCAGGCCACGGTGACGCTGCGCTGTGCGCTCAACCGCAAGGAATCACGCGGCGCCCACGCCCGTGAGGACTTCCCCGAGCGCGACGACAAGAACTGGATGAAGCACACCGCGGTGTGGATGAGCGGCTGGGGCGGCACCGGCGGCGAGGTCAGGATCGACTACCGACCGGTCCACGAATACACACTGACCGACGACGTCGCGTACATCAAGCCGAAGAAGCGGGTGTATTAGCGCTTCGTCCATTCGGTAACGCTGCGGCAACGGGCGGGATCAAATCGGTTGGCGGCCACCGCGCGACCGACGCCCGGCTTGCGCCGCGACTTGCGAACCTCGCAGATCGACATCGCCTTCCATACCGGCTCGGGCGACTTCAACGAAATCTGCGGTCGCAATCGCTGACCTGGGCTGTTGCAAGGAACGGCCAGTCCTCGCAAAGTTGCGGTTGAAGAGCAAAGGAGGTCGTGGCTTGGCTGGACGCGGGTTCGACCGCACGATCGTCGCAGGCGCGCTCGCGCTGATGACGCAGGCTGCCCAAGCGGACGTGCCGCGGCCGCTCGCCGGCACTTACAACGGCAGCGAAATGGAGATCGGCACCGAGCTGCGCCTCGAGGCGAACGGGCGGTACCAGTATTACCTCAGCTACGGCGCGCTCGACGAGACCTCGCAGGGGACGTGGACGGCGGATCGCGGCGGCATCACCCTCACCAGCGATGCGGTCAAGGCGCCACAGTTCGAGCTCGTCGAGACGAAGCTCGGCAAGGGCAAGGAACTGGTCGTCAGCCTCGACACGCCCGAGCAGCTCCCGCTTCAGCTGTTCTCGGTCTTCCTGGTGCAGCCGGACGGCAACGTCGCCGAGGTGCCGTTCGAGGACGGTCCGCTGCACATCCCGATGAAGGCCGGCAAGGCGCCGAGCGAGATGGCGATCGCCTTGCCCGTCTACCAGGTCGCTTCGCAACCTTACGCGCTTTCGCCGGGCAGGCGGACGATGCATTTCCGGTTCGTGGCGAACGATCTCGGCAAGGTGGCTTTCAATCACTACCGCCTGGCGTGGGATGGCCAGGCCTTCGTGCTGAAACGGTTCGACAGGGTGCTGAGGTTCCGCAAGGAAGTGCCTCAAAACCAAAGCCAAGGCGCTCAACCGGACTGACCATCCGGCACCGCTCGCGCCGTCGCGCGTTAAGCGCGGCATGGCGACACCCAGCGAGAAGGCGGTCAAGGCGCAGGAGAAGCTGGCCGACAGCGCCAGGACGCTCAAAGGCTCGGCGCACACCGTCGCCAACAGCGCCAAGACGCTCGTCGGCAGCGCCGACACGATGGTCGAAAGCACGATCGCCCAGGAAAGCAGCGCCGACCGCCGCACCAAGCTTGCCGCCGACCGCACCCTTCTCGCCGGGGAGCGGACCTATGCCGCGTGGATGCGCACGGGGCTGGCCGCGCTCGCCGCAGGGATCGGGGCCAAGGCGCTGCTCGATAAGCTGGTCACGCCGTGGCTGGTGATCGCGGCCTCGATCATGTTGCTGGTCTTCGCCGAGTTCTGCTTCGTCGCCGGCGTGTGGCGCGAGCTGACCGGCACGGCGCGGCCGGAGCCCGACGCGCCGCGGATACCGGCCTGGCTGCTCATCATCTTCAACGGGTTCATGGTGCTGCTCGGCCTCGCCGTGCTGGTGGGCATCGCCACGCGATGACCTTCGAGCAGGGGCTGTCCTTTGCGATCGTCGGCGCGGCGATGGCGTTATTCGTCTCGGGCCGCTTCCGCTACGATGCGGTCTCGCTCGGGGCGCTGCTAATCGCCGTCCTGTCCGGGGTCGTGAAGCCCGACGAGGCGTTCAGCGGGTTCACCAGCGACGTGATCATCGTCATCGCCGGCGCCCTCGTCCTGTCGGCCGCCATCACGCGCTCGGCGGTGATCGAGCCGATCGTCGCCCCGCTCGCCCGGCACCTCAAGGCTCCGCAATACCAGGTGCCGGCGATGGCCGCGATCACCGGTATGTTCGCGATGGTCAACAAGAACGTCGGCGCGCTCGCGGCGTTGATGCCGGTCGCCATCCGCCTCGGCCGATCGGAGCAGAGCTCGCCCTCGCTGCTGCTGATGCCGATGTCGTTCATGGCGCTGCTCGGCGGGCTGGTGACGCTGGTCGGCACGTCGACCAACATCATCGTCAGCCAGGTCCGCCAGGACACCTTCGGCAAGCCGTTCGCAATGTTCGACTTCACCCCGGTGGGGCTGGGCCTTACCCTCGCAGGCTTTGTCTTCCTCAGCTTCGGCTGGCGCCTGCTGCCGCGCGAGCGGGCGCCACGGGCGCCGATGGAGGAGGCCCACGCGAGCGTCGAATATGCGACGGAAGCCCACGTGCCGGACGTCTGGCCGGATTCGCTTCGTACGATTGCCGACCTGAAGCTGGCGGATCGCGACGTGCAATTGACAGGCCTGATGGACAGCGAAGGCAATCGCCGCCCGGTCGACCCGGCTACTCGGCTGGTGCCAGGGATGGTGCTGTTGCTGAAAGGGCAGGAGGAGGCGCTCGGGACGCTGTTCCAGCAGCTCCCGCTGGCGCAGGTGCGCGAGAACGAGCCGGTCCGGACCGAGGAGCCGCACGAGGAGCTCCGCTCGATCGAGGCAGTGGTCGAGCAGCGCTCGCCGCTGGTCGGCTTGTCGGCCGGCATGCTCTACCTGCAGCGCACGTTCGGCGCCAAGCTGCTGGCGGTCAGCCGCCAGGGCCAGCCGCTGCGCGAGCGGCTGTCGGAAGTGCGATTTCGCCCCGGCGATCTCATCGTCATCCAGGCCGGCGAGGGCGCGCTTGCCGGGCTGCTGCAGGAGCTCGGCCTGTTGCCGCTGGCGGAACGCGCGGTGACGATCGGCAGTCGCCGCGCGCGCTACGGCCCCATCCTGCTGCTGGCGGCGGCCATC
>DATJHD010000201.1:0-8901 GCA_035494275.1 Croceibacterium sp. | reverse complement strand
TCTCGTCGAGCAGGTTCGCCTGGCCGCGCACGATCAGCACCGGCCTGCGCGCGGCGTCCGTGCTCCACACGGCGAGGCCGCGTTCGACGAGATCGCGGCTGGCTTCGCCGAGCTGCGAGCGGCCGGCGGCGATCTCGCGGCGCACGGCCCGGACCGCTTCGGCCAGCGTGCGGCCGGCGAGCCGCGCGTTGATGAAGTTGCCCGCCTGCTCGAGGACGCTCGCCGGAACCGCCGCGGCGAGATCGAGCACGCGGTTTTCGACATGGCCGTCTTCGCCGACGAGCACGGCCAGCGCGCGCTCGGCGGAAAGCGGCACGAAATTCATCTGCGCGAGGCGCGGCTCCCGGCGCGGCACCATGACCATCCCGGCAGCGTTCGACAGGTCGGAGAGCAGCACGCTGACGGTCTCGAGCGCCTGCTCTATCGGGCCCGGGTGCGACAGCCGCCGCTCGATCGCGGCGCGTTCTTCCGCCGTCGGCTCGGCGACCTGCATCATGCCGTCCACGAACAGCCTCAGCCCGCTTTCGGTCGGCATCCGCCCGGCGCTGGTGTGCGGCGCGCTCAGCAGCCCCAGCGATTCGAGCTCGGCAAGGACCGAGCGGATCGACGCCGGCGAGAGGTTGAGGGCCCTGTCTCCGGCAAGCGTTTTCGACCCCACCGGGTGACCGCTCGTGAGATAGCTCTCGACCACCAGGCGAAAGATCTCTCGCGCGCGGCTGTTGAGCTCGGTGATGGGTGGTGTGGGCATGACAGCGGGCTATCTAGTCGCTAGGCGGGCTCACGAAAAGGAGACCCCCATGCGTCCATCCGGCCGCGCGCCCGACGAAATGCGTGCCATCGACCTCGAGACCGGTTTCACCAAGCATGCCGAGGGCTCGGTGCTCGTCAGCTTCGGCGATACGCGCGTGCTCGTCACCGCCAGTGTCGAGGACAAGGTGCCGCCGTTCCTGCGCGGCAAGGGCCAGGGATGGGTGACGGCCGAGTACTCGATGCTGCCGCGGGCCACGCACACCCGCGGCCAGCGCGAGGCAGCAAAAGGCCGGCAGAGCGGGCGAACCCAGGAAATACAGCGCCTTATCGGCCGCTCCTTGCGCGCCGTGACCAACCTGGAGAAGCTCGGCGAGCGGCAGATTGTGCTCGACTGTGACGTCATACAGGCAGACGGCGGGACACGCACCGCATCCATATCCGGCGCCTGGGTGGCGTTGCGCCTGGCGGTGGACAAGCTGCTCGCCGAAGGCAAGCTCGAAGCCGATCCGATAGAGCACAAGGTCGCGGCGATATCGTGCGGCATCTACCAGGGCACCCCGGTGCTCGACCTCGACTACGCGGAAGATTCAACCGCCGATGCCGACGCCAACTTCGTCCTCATCGAGGGCGGCAAGATTGCCGAAGCGCAAGCCACCGCCGAGGGCGCCTGCTACGACGAGGAAAGCCTTCTGCGCCTGCTGCGCCTCGCCCAGATCGGCTGCGCGCAGATCTTCAAGGCGCAGGACGAGGCGGTGAGGTGACCTTGTCCCTTCATCGTCCCCGCGCCCGCGGAGACCGAGGCGCGGTTGCGCGCCGTGCGCGCGCCTTGACTGGCGCGCTGCCCGCCGTCGCCTCGATGGTGAAATCGGAGGCGGTGACGTGAGCCGCAAGCTCGGCTCCGGCAAGCTGGTGATCGCCACGCACAACGCGGGCAAGCTCAAGGAAATCGCCGCGCTCATGGCGCCGTACGGCGTCGATTGCATCTCGGCAGGGTCGCTCGGGCTGCCGGAGCCGGCCGAGACCGGGCGGACCTTTGTCGACAATGCGCTGATCAAGGCCCGGGCGGCGGCAGAGGCGTCGGGACTGCCGGCGCTTGCCGACGACAGCGGCCTCTCGGTGGCGGCCCTCGAGGGGCGCCCTGGCGTCTATACCGCTGATTGGGCCGAGAAGCAGTGGTTCGAGGGCGCCGCGGGCCGGGACTGGTACATGGCGATGGGCAAGGTCGAGGGGATGCTGCAGGAAAAAGGCCCCGACACGCCGCGCGATGCATGGTTCAGCTGCCTCCTCGCGCTCGCCTGGCCGGACGGCGAAACCGCCGTTTACGAAGGGCGCGCCGACGGGACGCTGACGTGGCCGCCGCGCGGGACGATGGGCTTCGGCTACGATCCGGTGTTCGTGCCCACGGGCCGGAAGCAGACCTTCGCCGAGCTCGACCCCGCGGTAAAGCACCGCATCAGCCACAGGGCCGATGCGTTCGCCAAGCTGGTGGCCGATCAGTTCGCCTAGTTGACGGGGTGGCCGTAAACGTTGCCGGCCGGGAAATAGCGGCAGACGAGGAAGTCGTGCTGGCGATTACGCGCCACCGCGCAGCCGACCTGTTTCGTTCCCGGCCAGATGATCTGGGTGTAGTGCCCGACGTCCTCCCAGCGGCCCGTCTTCGAAACCTGCGGGAACGTGCCCGGCTTGAATTTCTTCCGTTCCGCCAGGAAGCCGTCGATCATGTCGTCCGCGCTGTAGTAGCCGACCGAGCCGACCCACAGGTTCTCGCCCGCGCCGTGGCGCGATTCGCGGTCCGAGTGGTACATGCGGTCATCGCGCGCGAGCCGGTCGGCCCACCCTTGCGCCTGCTGCGCAAGCTCGTGGCTCCAGGTCAGCCGATCGACGCCCTTGCGATCGCGCTCGGCGTTCTGCTCCGCCAGCAGGCGCATGGCGAAATTGTTGATTCCCTGCTGCGCGCCGGCAACGGCGGGCACGGCTATAGCGAGAGCGCCGGCAATGGCGGCGATAATCGACCCCGTCCTCATGGGCCCATCTTGACTTTGAAGGGTTAACACGGGCTGAAAGGCCTCGTGGCCCAGGCGCTCTACATCCACTGGCCGTTCTGCCTCGCAAAGTGCCCGTACTGCGACTTCAATTCGCATGTGCGGGAAGGCATCGACGCGCGCCGGTGGCGCGATGCCCTGCTGGCCGACATGCGTCACGAGGCGCAGCGGGCGGGCGGAGAGCCGCTGAACTCGGTATTCTTCGGCGGCGGCACGCCGTCGCTGATGCCGCCCGCGCTAGTGGGCGCCCTGCTCTGCGAGGCGGAGCGGCTGTGGGGCTTTGCGCCCGGGATCGAGATAACGCTCGAGGCCAATCCGTCGTCGGTCGAAGCGGGCAAGTTCGCCGACATGCGCGCCGCCGGTGTCAACCGGGTCTCGCTTGGGCTGCAGGCGCTGGACGACGCCACGCTGCGCTTCCTGGGGCGGCTGCACGATGCGCGCGAGGGCCTTTCGGCACTCGAGACGGCGCAAAGCGAGTTCGCACGAGTGAGCTTCGACCTGATCTACGCTCGCCCGGGCCAGGGCGCCGCGCAGTGGGAGGCCGAGCTGGCGCGCGCGCTAGGCTTCGGCACCGGCCACCTGTCGCTTTACCAACTGACGATCGAGCCGGGCACGCGCTTTGCCACCGACGTCAGGCACGGCACGTTCACTCCTCTCGCCGACGACCCCGCGGCCGACCTTTTCGCTCTCACCCGGGAGCTGACGCAAGCCGCCGGCCTTGCCGCCTATGAAGTGAGCAACCACGCGCGGCCGGGCGAGCAAAGCCGCCACAACCTCGCCTACTGGCGCTACCACGACCACGTCGGCATCGGCCCGGGCGCGCACGGGCGCCGCGGGGGCGTGGCGACCCTGCGGCACAGGAAACCGGAAAACTGGCTGGAGGCCGTCGGCGAGCGGGGCCACGGGATAAGGGAGGAGCGCCCGCTCGGTCCCCGCGAGCAGGCCAGCGAGGCGCTGCTGATGGGCTTGCGCCTGGCCGAGGGCGTCGACCTCGAGGTTCTCTCCCGCAGGTTCGGCATTCGCGCGGATGCCCTCATCGATCCGGCCAAGATGGCGCTTTACGAAGGCCTCGGCCTCACCTCGGCGAACGGCACGCGCGTGGGAGTGACGCCGCGCGGCATGCCCGTGCTGGACGCCCTGCTCGGCGAGCTGGTGCCAGGCGACCTGGTGACAGCATGAGCAAGGCGTCCCTTCTCGAGCAATGGGGTGATCATCTCGCGCGCTCGCGCCGGCGTTCCCCTCACACCGTGCGGGCCTATCTTGCCGCAGCCAACAGGCTGGCCGAGCGGATCGGCGCCGAGGACTGGCGCGATGTGGCGGACATCGACGCCGGAGCGCTGCGCAACCAGCTGGCGGTCCGCCGCGCGGAGGGCATCGGCAATGTTTCAGCGGCGCGCGAACTGTCGGCGCTCAAGGGCTTCATCGCCTTCGCCCGCGAGCAGGCGGGCCACGTTGAAGCTGCCCCGCCCCGCCTGCGCGGGCCGCGTATCAAGAAGGGCCTGCCCCGCCCGGTCACCCCGGACGACGCCGCCAATCTTGCCGACGGCGTCGCCTCTCTCGCGAGCGACCACTGGATCGGGGTGCGCGACCGTGCCGTGCTGCTGCTGATGTACGGCGCCGGCCTGCGCATCGCCGAGGCCCTGTCGCTGACCGCCCAAGACCTGCCGCTTGGCGAGACGCTGATCGTTACCGGGAAAGGCGGCAAGCAGCGCGTTGTCCCCTTGCTGCCGGTGGTCCGCGCCGCCGTGGCCGATTATGCCCGGCGTTGTCCGTACGCACTCGCGGCCAAGGAACCTCTGTTCAAGGGAGCAAAAGGCGGGCCGCTCGGCCAGGGCATGGTGCAGAAGGCGATGGCGAAGGCTCGCGTCGCCCTCGGCCTGCCGCAGACGGCGACGCCGCACGCGCTGCGCCACAGCTTCGCAACGCACCTTTTGGGCGCCGGTGCGGACCTCAGGAGCCTGCAGGAATTGCTCGGCCACGCGAGCCTCGGCTCAACGCAGATCTACACCAAGGTGGATGCTGCCGTCCTCCTCGACACGTACCGCAAGGCGCACCCAAGGGAACGAAACTAGGCCGCCCGCTCCGTGCGAGGCCGCCAGGTGGCGAGGCGCCACGCGTAACAGCCCGCGCCGAGCACGGCCATGCCGATGACCGACCAGTCGAGCAGGTGCTGCGACGTGGCGAAGGCGCCGGCGAGCATATGCCCGCCGGCAATCAAGAGCACGTTCCACAGCGCCGTCCCGATCATCGTGAAGGCGATGAAGCGCCAGAGCTTCATGTGCGCCAGGCCGGCCGGAAGCGAGATGATCGTCCGAAAGCAGGGCGAGCAGCGCGCCGCGAGAACCACCCACTGGCCATGCCGGCGCAGGAACGCGCTGGCCCGTTCGAGGTCGCGCCAGTCGACGGTCAGCCAGCGGCCCCAACGCTCAACGATCGGCTTGAGGCGCCTGTAGCCGAAGCGGTCGCCGATCCAGAACCAGAAGTAGTTGCCCGCGGTCGAGCCGATAGTGCCGAAAACCAGCAGCGGCCAGAAATGCATTTCCCCTTTCGCGACGAGCACGCCGCCAAGACCCATGATCAGCTCGGAGGGGATCGGTGGAACGACGTTCTCCAGCACCATCAGGAAAAGGATGCCGAGGTAGCCACCCGCGATGATCGTCTCGATGATGAAGCCATGCATTGCCGCGCCAACGCGCTGAAAAGCATTCGGGTTCGGCGCATGCGGCGAGTCGTGCTCTTTAAGCGAATGCAGCGCCGGCCCCGTCAAATGCCTCTGGACGATAACTCATTTCATCTATAATAAAGCACGGTTCGTCGCAGCCGTGACCGGCGATCGTGACCGGTGGCTGCTCGTCAAGCGGACGAACGCACGGGTTCTTCCCCACATGATCAAGCAGCTGCAGGACAGCCGCGCCGTCCTTCTGGGCGCGGTGGCGATTATGGCCGTGGGCCTGACGACCAGCGGTTATGCGCTCGGCGATGGCCTCAGGCGCTCGAAGATGGCCGAGCACAGGTCCGTCACGGTGCGCGGCGTTTCGGAGCGCAACATCACCGCCGACCTTGCCACCTGGCCAGTCAGCTTCTCGCACCAGGGCACGGACCTTGCGACGGTCCAGCAATCGGTCGACCAGCAGGCACGGGCCGCGCGAAACTTCTTCCTGCGCGCGGGCTTCGGGCCGCAGGAAATCACCGATCAGGACGTATCGCTCAGCCGCGACCAGCCCACTGACCGCGACGGCAAGCCGGTCGGCCCGCAGAGGCTCATCGTCAGCCGGTCGATCCAGCTTCGCACGTCCGATATCGCCCGCGTGCGCGCGGCTTATGCGCGGCAGGCGGAGTTGCTGCGCGACGGCGTCGAACTCGTCGGCAGCGGCAGCAACGTCACCTTCACCTTCACCCGGCTCAACGCGCTGAAGCCGCAGATGATCGCAGAAGCGACGCGCAACGCGCGCGAGAGTGCCGAGCAGTTCGCCCGCGACTGCGGCGTCTCGGTCGGCAAAATGAAGACCGCCAGCCAGGGCTACTTCTCGGTCGGTCCGCGCGATGGCGAAGATTGCGACGATTGCAGCTCGTCGGGTGGCAGCTCGCCGTTCCAGAAGGTCCGGGTGGTGACGACGATCGATTACGATCTCGGCTAGGCCCGGCCTGACATCGCCGCGCGGCGCGCCTCGATCGAGTCCCAGATGCGCGCGGCGGTGTCGGTGCCGTTGAACCGGTCGATGCTGACGATCCCGGTGGGGCTGGTGACGTTGATCTCGGTCAGCCACTTGCCGCCGATCACGTCGATGCCGACAAAGACGAGGCCACGCTTCTTCAGCTCCGGGCCCATGGCGGCGCAGATTTCCTCCTCGCGCGACGTCAGGTCGGCTTTCTCGGCATAGCCGCCGACCGCGAGATTCGAGCGGAATTCGCCTTCCCCCGGCTTGCGGTTGATGGCACCGGCATATTCGCCGTCCACCAGCACGATGCGCTTGTCGCCATCGGCCACCTCAGGAAGGAACGGCTGGACCATGTGCGGCTCGGGCCAGGTCTTGTTGAACACCTCGATCAGCGCGCCGAGGTTGTCACCGCCTTGGGGAATGCGAAAGATGGCCTTGCCGCCGTTGCCGTGGATCGGCTTGATCACCACCGCGCCGTGACGCGCCATGAACTCGCGCACCTCGGCCACGCTGCGGGTCACCAGCGTCGGCGGCATGAAGCGGCGGAAGTCGAGCACGAAGACCTTTTCCGGCGCGTTGCGAACGCTCGCCGGGTCGTTGACCACCAGCGTCTCGTGCTGGATCCGCTCGAGCAGGTGCGTGGCCGTGATGTAGCCGAGGTCGAACGGCGGGTCCTGCCGCATCAGCACGACGTCAACGTCGCGGCCGAGGTCGATCCGCCGCGCCTCGTCCTTTTCGAAATGGCTGCCTGCCACACGCCTGACACGCACGGGACTGGCAAGAGCGGTCAGGCGGTCGTCCTCGTCGAGCGTCAGCGAATCGACATGATATTCCCACAGCGAATGCCCGCGCGCCTGCGCCGACAGCATCAGCGCGAAACTCGAATCACCCGCGATGTTGATCGTCTCGATCGGGTCCATCTGGACGGCGACGCGCAGGCTCATGCAAATTCCCTCAAGGCTGCCAGGCATTGCCGATGTGGCGTGGCCTGCGGCCCGGCGCAAGCACGAGCCCATCGATTCGCGCGGGGTGCCGGCAGCGCGCAGGGGGCGGCGCGCGACCGGTCAAGCCGCAGCCACGGCGTGGCGAAGCGCTCGCCCTTGCCGCTTCTCCTCTCAGCGACCTGGCGATTCACGAAGCCTGCAGTTCAAGGGCGCGGGCGTAGAGCGCCTTGCGCTCGAGACCCGTGGCGCGCGCGACGCTGGCGGCGGCCTGCGAGGGCTTTTGCGTCGTCAGCGCCTCGAGCAGCAAGGTGTCGGCGTGAGCGGCGTCGGCGATGGTCTGCGCCGGCGGCCCGACGAGCAGCACGATTTCGCCTCGCGGCGGATGGGCCGCGTAGTGCGATGCGAGCCCCTCGGGAGAACCGGTGCGGCACTCCTCGTGCAGCTTGGTGAGTTCGCGTGCGACGGCGACTTCTCGGCCAGGCAGTGCCTCGCCGATCGCCGCCAACGCCTTGAGCAGCCGCGGGGCAGTCTCGAAGAACACCAGCGTCGCCCGCACGTTCGCCAGCTCGTTGAGCGTGTCGCTGCGGGCCTTGTCCTTGGGTGGCAGGAACCCGGCGAAGAGGAACCGGTCGCTCGGCAGCCCGGACACGGTGAGCGCCGCGAGCGCTGCGCTTGCCCCCGGCAGAGGGGTGACCGCGATTCCAAGGGATCGCGCCTCGCGCACCAGCCGGTATCCCGGATCCGACACCAGCGGCGTTCCCGCGTCGCTGACCAGGGCGACGGCCTTGTCGCGCATCGCCTGGAGCAACCGCGCGCGGTCCTCGTGCGAGGCATAATCGTCGTATCGCCACAGCGGCTTCGACACGCCGAGGTGCTGCATCAGCTTGCGCGTGACGCGCGTATCCTCGCAGGCAATGGCGTCACACCGGCCAAGCACGTCCGCCGCCCGCCGGGTGATGTCAGCAAGATTGCCAATCGGTGTCGCAACTATATAGAGGCCGGGAGACAAGGACTTGGCTTCGAGGTCGCGCTGGTCGCTCACGGCGCGCCTTGTGAACCAACAGCAGCAGGAGCGGCAAGCATGTTCGGTAACTGGAAACGCCTTGCCGGGGTGGCGCTGCTGAGCGTGGTGCTGGCCGCTTGCCAGGTCGTTCCACGCGGCCCGCAGGGCCCGGTCATAGCCCCGCCGCCGCCGGTCTCGCGGCCGACGAGCACGCTGCCGCAGGACGAAGGCCGCCACCGCGTGGCGCTGCTGGTGCCGCTGTCAGGCGAGAACGGCGCGGTCGGCCAGTCGATCGCCAACGCGACGACCATGGCGCTGTTGGACACCAGTGCATCGAACCTGCGCATCACGACGTACGATACGTCCACCGGCGCCGGCAGCGCCGCGGCGCGGGCGATCAGCGACGGCAACAAGCTGATCCTGGGCCCCTTGCTGGGCGACGACGTGCAGCCGGTGCTGGCCAAGGCCCGCCCCGCGCATGTTCCGCTGATCAGCTTCTCCAA
>DATJHD010000200.1:0-3816 GCA_035494275.1 Croceibacterium sp. | reverse complement strand
AGTGGAGGTTGATGTCCTCCATCGGCACCACCTGCGCATGCCCGCCGCCGGCCGCGCCGCCCTTCATCCCGAACGAGGGACCCAGCGACGGCTCGCGCAGGCACACCGCCGCCTTGCGGCCGATCCGGTTGAGCCCGTCGGCAAGGCCGACCGAGGTCGTCGTCTTGCCTTCGCCCGCCGGCGTCGGGTTGATCGCGGTGACGAGGACAAGCTTGCCGTCGGGCCGGCCCTGCTGCTGCCTGATCCAGTCCATCGAGATCTTGGCCTTGAAACGGCCATAGGGCTCGAGCGCTTCATCGGGAATGCCGAGCCTCGCGCCGATCTCGGCGATCGGCTGCATCTGGGCCTGGCGGGCGATCTCGATATCGGTCGGCATCCGGTGTCCTCTTCGTGGCGTGGAGCTTCGTTTCACTCACGCGAAAATTTCGCGAGTCCGAAAATTGTCTGCGCCCCATACAATCGGCGGGGGGCGAATCTCAAGGTGATTCTGGCGGGCGCCGGATGGCGGCCGGTGGACGGTTCGCTGGTCGCCCTTGTGTCGCCATTCGTCGACCGATAGGTTCGCGCTTCGTTCTAGGGGCGCGCATATGGATACGACTTCTGCCATTCTCGTTCTCGTCGCCGTCGCCGTCGGCGCCGGGATCGGCTGGCTGTTCGGCTCTCGCCCGGCGGCCGACTGGAAGGCGCGCCACGCGCAAAGGGAGGAAGAGTTGAAGCGGGCGGCCGGCGAGCTCGGCACGGCGCAGATCGAGCTCGCAACCTTGCGCGCGAACGCCGAGAACTTCGACAAGCAGCTCCAGCAGATGAAGCAGGCGCGCGAGGACCTGCTGGTACAATTCAAGGTCGCCGGCGGCGAGGTGCTGACGAAGGCGCAGGAGGAGTTCCTCAAGCGCGCGGAGGAGAAGTTCGGCCACGCCGAGAAGGCCAGCAAGGAAGCCGTCCAGGCTCTGCTCCAGCCGGTCCACGAACGGCTCAAGACGTACGAGGATCACGTCACCTCGCTCGAACAGAAGCGCGTGTCGGCTTTCGGCGAGCTGACCGGGCTGATCACCTCGATGCGCGATGGCCAGGAACAGGTCCGGCGCGAGGCGCAGCGGCTCGGCAACTCGTTGACCAATGCCCCGAAGGCGCGTGGCCGTTGGGGCGAGCGGGCGCTCCAGAACCTGCTCGAGCAATGCGGCCTCGCCGAGCACACGGACTTCACGCTGGAGCATTCGATCGATACCGAGGATGGCCGCTTGCGCCCCGATGCCATCATCAGCGTGCCGGGGCAGAAGAAGCTGGTGATCGACGCCAAGGTGTCGCTCAACGCCTACCAGGCCGCGTTCGAAGCCGATGACGAAGACGAGCGCAGGCGGCAGCTCGAGCAGCACGCCAAGTCGATGCGTGGCCATGTCCAGACGCTCGGCGCCAAGAGTTACCAGAGCCAGTTCGAAGAGGCGCCTGACTACGTAGTGATGTTCGTCCCGGGCGAGCACTTCGTCGCCGCCGCGCTCGAGGCCGACCCCGAGTTGTGGGACTTCGCGTTCGAAAAGCGGGTGCTGCTTGCCACGCCGACCAACCTCGTCGCGATCTGCCGCACCGTGGCGCAAGTCTGGCGCCAGGACAGCCTTGCGCGCGAGGCGCAGGAAATCGGCCGGATGGGCGCCGAGCTGTACGAGCGCCTGCGTGTGGCCGCCGATCACCTCAAGCGGGTTGGCGGCGGGCTGGAGACCGCGGTGAACAACTACAACAAGTTCGTCGGCAGTTTCGAACGCAATGTCCTCTCGTCAGGCAAACGGCTTGCCGAGAAAGGCGTCGACATCGGCAGGGCCGAAATACCCGAGGTCCCCCTTGTCGAAAGCGCCCCGCGCTATACAGGTGGCGACACAGAGGATGGCGCGGCCGTCCGACTGGTGGGCGGCAAGGATCAGGAGGAGGCTGGCGAAGCCGGATGAAGGCACGGGTCTGGACTCGACTTGCGATCGTGCCGTTGCTGCTGGGGGCTGGCGCCTGCGATCGGCACAACGCGCCGTCGGACCAGCTTGCGCAATCGGCCCGGAAGATCGTCGGCGCCGCCACGCCGACTCCCGTGCCTTTCGCTCAGGGACCCTACGCTCCGCATGACACCTGCCACTCGGTGAAGGGCGCGGACGAATTCCGCCGCCAGCTGGCGGACGCCGTCATGGCACGCGATGCGAATGCCTTGCTCGCGCTCACCGCGGCGGACATCAAGCTTGACTTCGGCGGAGGCACGGGGCGAGCCGAGCTGAAAAAGCGGCTCACCGACAGGCACTGGAAGCTGTGGGACGAGCTCGACCAGCTGCTCGACCTCGGCTGTGCGGCGAACCAGCAGGGGGGGATTACCATACCGTGGTACTTCGAGCAGCACATCGACAAGGTCGATGCGGCCACCGGCATGCTGGTCACCGGCGAGAACGTGCCCCTCTTGCCCGCTCCCGATCCCAAGACGAAGCCGATCGGGGTGATCTCGTGGGACGTCGTGTCGATCGATGCCCTGGCGCCCGACGATCCCTACCAGGGCGTCACGACCGCGGACGGCAAGGCGAAGGGCTACATCGCCACCGACAAGCTGCGCAGCCTGCTCGACTACCGGATGATGGCAACCCAGCGGAACGGCAAATGGAGTATCGTCAGCCTCGTGTCGGGGGACTGAACGCGGCGAGCACCTCGTAAGCCAGAACCGCGCCGGCGATAGCGGCGTTGAGGCTGTCGGCGCGGCCGCGCATCGGCACCGTGACGCGCAGGTCGCAGGCGGCTTCGTAGTCTTGGGGCAGGCCGCGTGACTCATTGCCGACGAGGATGAAGCACGGCGCGTGATAAGCGGCGCCCCGGTAAGGCACGGCGTCGCGCAGGCTGGCGGCTACCAGCTGCCCTTCGTCCTGGCGCAGCCAGGCGATGAACTGGCTCCACGGCGCCTGGGCGATGGCCTGGGTGAAAACCGCGCCCATGCTCGCCCGCACGGCCTCGGCGCTGAACGGGTCGGCGCACTCGTCGATGAGGATGAGGCCGCCGGCACCGACCGCGTCGCCGGTGCGCAGCATCGTGCCGAGGTTGCCGGGATCGCGCAGCGCCTGCGCGACGAGCCAGATCGGCGAGGCCGTGCGGTCGAGCGTTTGAAGCGAGGTATCGAATTCTCCGAACACGCCGATCACCGCCTGCGGATTGCCCTTGCCGGTGATCTTGCCGAGAATGTCCGCGCTCGTTTCGAGGATCTCTCCCCCCGCGAGCTCCACGTCGCAAACGAGGGCGGCGAGCAAGGGATGCTCGTCGCGCACGTCGGCCATCACCAGCATCTCGGGCAGGCGACCGTTTTCGCGGGCGTCGGTCAGAAGCCGCAGGCCTTCGGCGAGGAACTTGCCTTCCCGCTTGCGGTGCTTCTTTTCCCTGAGTGACCGAAGGTACTTGACCGTGGGATTGGAGAACCCGGTGATCGTGCGGCGGGGCATGGCCTAGTCCTCGCCGAAGCCGCTTTCCACCAGCGTGACGAGTTCGCCCAGCCGCGCTTCGGCGTCCTCGCCCTCGGCAGCGATCTCGATCGTGTCGCCCTTGGCCGCGCCGAGCATCATCAGCCCGAGGATCGAGCCGCCGAGCGCGCTCGCCCCGTCCTTGGTGACGGTAATCCTGGTGCCGTCCATCTGCGCCGCCGCGGCGACGAACTTGGCGCTCGCCCGTGCATGCAACCCACGTTTGTTGGTGATGGTGACCGTCTGCCGTGCCTCGGCCATGGGCGTTTACGCGTCCTGCCCCAAGTACTCCGAAGCGACGGTGATGTAGTTGCGGCCCGCCTCACGCGCCGCGCAGACCGCGGCGGTC
>DATJHD010000199.1:0-15925 GCA_035494275.1 Croceibacterium sp. | reverse complement strand
AGTGGAGGTTGATGTCCTCCATCGGCACCACCTGCGCATGCCCGCCGCCGGCCGCGCCGCCCTTCATCCCGAACGAGGGACCCAGCGACGGCTCGCGCAGGCACACCGCCGCCTTGCGGCCGATCCGGTTGAGCCCGTCGGTAAGGCCGACCGAGGTCGTCGTCTTGCCTTCGCCCGCCGGCGTCGGGTTGATCGCGGTGACGAGGACCAGCTTGCCGTCGGGCCGGCCCTGCTGCTCCTTGATCCAGTCCATCGAGATCTTGGCCTTGAAACGGCCATAGGGCTCGAGCGATTCATCGGGAATGCCGAGCCTCGCGCCGATCTCGGCGATCGGCTGCATCTGGGCCTGGCGGGCGATCTCGATATCGGTCGGCATTGGATTGGTCCTCGATTCAGCTGGCTTGCGGCTCACCCCTTGCCGCCGAGGGTGCGGGCGTCACCCCTCACAAAAGACCGGCGGCAACGCCGCCGGTAGTTCGTTCCGCAGGTGGAACGTTGCGGAGCGATCTTGTCGGTTGGATGACGGTTCAGCCCAGCTCCCAGGACACGGCGCGATAGATCGTCTGCGCCAGATCGCGCCCCTTGCCGAGGAGCGCGTCGACTTCGCGCCTCGCGCTGCCGACAAATTCCTCGTCCTTGATCGACGGCAGGTTGATTCTGACGTTCATCAGGGCTCCCTCGAGCCCGGCGAGGGCCTGCTGGCCTGCCACGCCGAGATCGCTGATGGCGTTGGTGTTCGACTTTCCCAAAAGACGGCAAGCGAGCTCGAGCACCTGCGAACACTCGCTCGCGATCCCCTGCGGGGACTGGATCGCGCTCTTGAAGCCCTTCTGGATGGCCGCGCTTCGGGCGGCCTTTTCCTCCTCGCTGTCCTTCGGCATCTTGAATGCCGCCATCACCTCGTTGAAGGCTTGCGTATCACCGTCGATGCGCTCGAGCAGGCTCGCCGAAAGGCTTTCCGCCTGCTCCAGGACCTGCGAAACCTCGGCGTCGTGAACCTCGTAACCCTTCTTTCCGATTGTCAGGCGGCAGACCATGCAGACGAGGTTCGCTCCCAGCATTCCCGAAAGCGCGGCCACGCTTCCGCCTCCCGGGGCCGGCGAGTTCGACGCCAGGACCTCGCCGAACTCGATAATCGTCATTTCCTTGAGCACACCGTTACTCCTGTCTTGCGCGGCGCAGTCCGCGGACGCCGAATTCGTGTTTGCGCATCCCCGCCAAGCGCGGCCATCAGCCTTTGACGAAGAGGCCGCTCCAGAAGATGATGTAGCCGGCCGCCATGGCGAGGACGCCGCCGGCCAGCGCGAGGTACGGCAGCTTGCCCGCGCGCGTCGGTCCGACGTCGTCTTCGCCTTCCGGGAACAGGTCGCTCAACATGTCCCGGGGAAACACGCCTTTGTCGACGATGTAGTGCCGGTAATAGAAGAACGGCACGGAAAGAAAGGCGGCCCCGAGGCCGAGCCACAGGATGCCCGGCCCCCATACGTCCGCGCCTGCGCCGATGAGGAAGGCATTGAAGAAGGCAAGGCACGCACCGATGATGAAAAGCGGCTTCGGGGTGACGTACGGTCGCTTCACGCGGGCGTTGTCGATCCGGTGGATCCACCCGGCGTTGAGGTTCAGGTAGTGGAACAGGATGTAGTTCACGCTCGATACGGCGAGGACGAACAGGTAGTCCGACAGCAGCAGCAGGAGCGCGTTGAACGCAAGGTCGGTCCACATCGCGTAAGTCGGGATGCCGTGCCTGTTCAGATGCCCGAGGTACTTGGGCATCCAGCCGTCCCGCCCGCCCTCGTAAAGCGTGCGTGAAGAGCCCGCCATCGCCGTCATGATGCCGAGGAACAGCGTGAAGGTGAGACAGACCACGATGAGCTTGGTGGCAAAGGCTCCCGCATTGACCATGCTGGCGAGACCGACCCCGACCTCTTCACCGGTGACGATCCCGGGGCGCATCATGTAATCCGTGCCGAGAACGCCCTGGAAGACAAACGGGACGAGGGCGTAGAGCGCGATGCAGATGATGCCCGACCAGATCATCGCCTTGGGCGCGTCCTTTCCGGGATCCTTGAACTCGCTCATGTAGCACACCGCGGTCTCGGCGGCGTACGTGGACCAGGCCGCCAGCATCAGGCCGCCGATCACCAGGCGCCATCCATGGATGTCCCACGCCCCGTTCAGCGGGACGAACGGAGAGAAGTTGGCCATACTGAAGCGCCCGTTGATGAACGGGATGACCGACACGAAGACCAGCGGCATCAGCCCGCCGATGGTCAGCAGCGTCGCCGCGCGTGCAGTTCGCAGGATGCCGGCGTGCTGGATGCTCCAGACGCACACCATGATGAGGATACCGAGCACGAACTGGGCGTTGATGCGCAGCGTGAGGTTGGGCTGGATCGAGCCGAGGTCGACAAGCGTGATGTGCCACTTCATGAGGAAGTGATCCGGCGGCAGGAAGATCGACAGGAAATAGCCTGACGCGAGGCCCGAACCGATCGCGAGGATCGGGCTCCACGCCAGCCAGTTCGAAAATATCGACATCGGGGCGACGACCTTGCTGTAGCGCACCCAGGCCGTCGCGCCGTGAACCGCCGTGCCTCCCGACTTGTGCGGATGAAGCCCGGCGATCTCCATGTAGACGAACAGCTCGAGGAACCCCAGCAGCACCGACACGGTCCACACGAGCGGTGAGATGGTGCCCACGACGGCGGCCAGGCCGCCGAGGTTGAACATCACGAGGGCAGGAGAGCCGGCGGCGATGAAGACGACCTGGAGCCAGTTGACGTCGCGCCGCATTTTCGGCTCGGCGACGACGGGCTGATCAAAGCGATGATCGTCAGCAGCAGTGGACGCCATACCGGCTCTCCCGTTCTAAGAAGCGCGTTCCCATTCGTGTTCTTGCGAAGAGTGCGACCCGTTACTCCTGGAGCTCCAGCAAGTGGTTTTCGAGTATCTGGCTCTTGTAGTCCCAAGGGCCGTTGATCCCCTCGAGCTGCAGGTACCATTCGGCGGTCTGGACCAGCACTTCCGCGCCGATCGTCCCGCAGACCTGCCCGGCGAGCACGTTCACCCCGTAGCGGGCGGCCTCGGCTTTCAGCAGGTTGTAGATCCTGTGCAGGGGGGTCTTGGTCGGATTGCTGACCTCGCAGGAGACGACCGTGCATTCCTTGCCGGTCCGCCTGTGGGTGTTCGGCAGGCCGATCACTCCCTGGATGTTGGTGAAGCCTCCGGTCCGGCCGCGCACGTAGCTCGCCAGCTTCTTCGCGATCGACACGTCAGTGGTGTCGAGGACGATGTTGAAATAGGCGTCGTGCTCCTCGAGCGCGCCGACGATCGTCGCGCCTGCCGTCGGGTGCAGTTTCGCCGGGCCGAGGTCGGGCGCCCGGCTCGGATCCACAAGGACCGCGTCGCGAAGGCCCTCGTAGTTGCCCTTGCGAATGACCGTCAGGCCTTCGCGATCCGGCCGCCGGGCGTTCTTGCCGGTAAAGTAGATCGGCACGCCGTGCCGCTTGAACAACTCGTTGCCGAGGTCTTCGGCGAACGCCTTGCATTCCTCGATGGTGATGCCCTTGGCGGGATAGATTTCGATCGTGTCGACGGCCCCGATCCGCGGATGGTGGCCGTGCTGCTTTTCCATGTCGATCAGTTCGTATGCCCTCGCCGCGGCGTTGAGCAGCGCTTCGCGAACCGCTTCCGGGCGCCCGAGGACTTCGACGGGCAAGCGGTCGAAGTCGGGGTCAGGCTCGTAGCCGATCAGCTTCACCCCGGGCTTGTCGCGGAACTCTCCAACGATTGCCTCGATGACGTCCTTGTTCGTTCCATCGCTGAAATTGGGATCCGAGAGTATGAACTGCGACACTATTCGACCTCCTGCGTAAGACACACGTCGTCCTGTCGCGCCCGGATGACTACGGACGCGGTCATGTCGTATTTGCGCACTGTGGGCGCATTCTTCGGAGGGCCGGTTCCCCGGCGACCTGCACTTCTCTCCCTGCTCGGCACCCCGCCAAGTCGGTCGTTTACAGCCGCAAACCTACGCGAGTCTAAGAAATAATCAACCGATTAATTATCTAGAAAAATCCGGATTCTGCGTGGCCAAGCGCAGCCCCGGGCGCTAAGCGGGGGAAACTCGAAAAGACCTGTGGGGCACCGATCTTGGCTTCAACGCAGCCCGGGAAACGCAAGCAGTCGCTGATCCGGCCGGGCCGTGCTCGCGGGAAAGGCGACGGCGGCGGAGCCGGCGCCTTGCGCGAGCCGCGGCTGGGGAGGCGGGCTGCCAGCGAGCCGAGGATCTCCGCCGACGACCTCGCCCGCGTCGCGCTCGACCTGTTTGCCGAGCGCCACTTCGCGTCCGTTTCGATAAAGGAGATCGGCCGTGCGGCGGGCGTGAACCCGGCGATGATCTACTACCACTTCAAGAGCAAGGAGGACCTGTTCACCGCGGCGATCCAGAATGCGATAGACGAGGCCTTCCAGCTGTTCGAAGAGCATTGCCACATCGACGACCACGAGGATGCGCTGGCGGCGATCGAGGCCTGGTTCGACGTCCATGTCATTCTGCACAAGCGCCTGCGCAACGTGGTCAAGATCAGCCTCGACGCGAACAGCCTGGTCAATGCGAACCCCGAGGCGATCGAAGCCGTGAAGGGCTTCTACGCGCACGAAATGGACATCCTGCGCACCTACATCCGCAGCGGCGTTACGAGCGGACTGTTCAGGGAGGTCGACATCGAGCGCTTTGCGACCATGATCTCGACCAGCCTCGACGGCATCATGGCGCGATCGCTGATCCTGGACGACTTCGACATGGCGGCGACGGTGGAGGAGTTCAAGAAGTCGATTTCGCTCAGGCTCGGTCTGGCCGGCCGCTGAAATGGAAAGGGCAGCCTGGGCGTCATGGGGGTCCGGGCGATCGTGATGATCGCGGCAGGCGGCCCGCGTGGCTTGAATCAGGATCCAGCGATTGGCGCCGGCGAGGGTTTGCGATCAGTGCCTGGCACCAGGACCGCAGCTGGCGACGCGAGATAATGCCAACCTCGAGATGCGCGAGCTCGAACGGGCCAGGCGCCCCATGGGTCTATGAACATGTGACCTGTGCGGGCGGCCAACCGTGATGGTGCCTCCTCGAGAACTGCCCTCACGGTCGGGACAACCTCAGCCCGGCGTCGCGATCCTCATCAGGATCAATCCACCGATGATGAGGATGGCCGCGGCAATACGCAGCGGCGCGACCGGTTCACCCAGGACCACCACGCCGACCGCAAACGCGCCGACCGCCCCGATGCCGGTCCAGACCGTGTAAGCGGTTCCGAGGGGAAAACTTTTCATGGCCCACGCCAGCAAGGCGCAGCTGATGAACATGGCGACAGCGGTTGTGATGGCGGGGCCGAGCCTGGTGAATCCTTCGGACTGCTTCATGGAAAAGGCCCATGCGACCTCGAACAGTCCGGCAACTATCAGCACAATCCAGGGCATCTGACGACTCCGTCGACCAGCCGGGCCGTCCCGGACTTGAAGCCCATGAAGGGGCGGGAACGTCGTCGCCGCTCCGAAGCACTAGGATACAATGCCGGCCAACTCAACCGAGCGGCCTTGCCCTGTTCCCATGCTTTGGTTCTGAAGCGCAAGGCTGGGCGGCAGGCGACCGCGTCCTCTGATCAAAGTAGATTTGAATGGCAGCCCCACCAGTCTTCCCATGACCCGCAAGGTGGCAGGCACATGGTTCTTGGCATCGCCATTCGAATTTTTGGGGACGCTAGGTCGAGCGCTCCCGGCAAAGGTGCTGATCGCCACCGGCACTGCCCCAAGTGCCAGGGCGCCGCCGCACGCACCTGGCTCGCGACACGCGAGGCCGATCTGCTGCCGGTCGGCTACTTCCATGTCGTGTTCACGTTGCCCGCCGAGATCGGCGCCATCGCCTTCCACAACAAGGCGCTGCTTTACGACCTGCTGTTCAAGGCCGCATCGGAGACGATGCTGATCATCGCCGCCGACCCGAAGCACCTCGCCGATCGGCGGGCATTCCTGCGCCACGTGTCGCCGGTCAGGAACAAGCGCTGGGTGGTCTATGCCAAGCCGCCGTTCGCCGGCCCCGAAGCGGTGCTCGCCTATCTCGCGCGCTATACCCATCGCGTCGCCATCTCGAACCGCCGGCTCATCGCCTTCGACGAGGGCGGCGTCACCTTCCGCTACAAGGACTATCGCCGCAGCGGCGCCGACCGCCAGCAGGTCATGACGCTTGCCGCCGACGAGTTCATCCGCCGCTTCCTGCTGCACAACCTGCCGCGCGGGTTCCATCGCATCCGCCATTACGGCCTGCTCGCCGGCAGCACCCGCAAGGCCCATCTCGAACGCGCCCGCCAGCTGCTCGCGGTCGCGCCACCCGCTGCGGACGAGATGCCCATCGAGCCGCCGGATGCCCGGCCGCCGTGTCCATGCTGCGGCGGACGCATGATCGTCATCGAGACCTTCGAGCGCCGCTATCAGCCTCGCGGTCCGCCAGCCAACATCACCGTATCCGGGAGCCCTGCGTCGTGATCCGGCACGGCATATCGATGCTCATCCCCGCTGCGACCGCACTCCGGGGAACGGAACAGTCCGCCCCAGTCCCCGCGCAAAAGCGGACGCCGCCCCTCCGCATGCAGACCGTCTGCTTCCAGGCAGCCGCATCGCCGGCCGACAATCCGACCGTCCGCTCTCACATCCGTCCGCTTATCGGCACCCTCAGCAGTCGCCCCGGTCGGACCGCCATCGAAATCCCCATAGATCACCGCGTGGGGCCCGCGGGTTCGGGCACCGCCGACTTTCCGACGCCTCACGGCGTCCGAAACTCTAAACGACAGCGGAAGAGCAGCTTTCGGCCTGGCACGCTATGTAGAAGACTATCCTTGGCACGACGACCAGCTTCTTGACCTAACCTAAGCCTTGCCTAGATTCGGCGGATGGGATGCGACCGGATCCGGTGTGGCGTTCCCGCAAAGGCCTCCGCCGGCCGCTCCTTCACCCATGGAAAGGAGCCTAGGTATGACTGACCGTTATCTCACTCCCCAACGCCGTGGTTCGTTGGCGAGCTTCGGTAGAGGCGGGGGTTCACTGTTCGACTTGCACCATCAGATGAACCGCCTCTTTGACGATCTTTTCGATCGCGATCGCACTGGAGGCAGCTTCCCCGGCGGTGCTTTGGCGCCGGCCCTCGATCTGCACGCCGATGATAAGCAGATCGAGATCACAGCCGAGCTTCCGGGCGTCAAGGAGCAGGACATCGACCTCACGATTGAGGACGGAGTGCTGACCCTCACTGGCGAAAAAAAGAGCGAGCGGGAAGAGTCGAGCGGCTATTCCGAGCGCAGTTTTGGTCGCTTCGAGCGCCGGATCACGCTTCCTCCCGATGCTGATGACGAACGGTGCACTGCTGATTTCAGAGACGGCGTGCTGCGTATCACCTTCCCGCGCAGCCAAGCCAAGACCCGCGGAAGACGTATCCCATTGAACGGTGGATCACGAGGAAAACGGACTGCAGAGAACGACGTGGCAACCGAAGCTCGCCAGCAAGCTGCGGAGGAACCGGGGGACGCTAACCGCTCCAGCAATCAGCAGTCCTGATGCGTTGCGGCAGCCACCCGCAGAAACATGATCTCTGCGGGTGGCGTTGTCAGAGCTGTCTTTACGCATCTCTGCGTCGCTAACCCGCGGCCAGAGCTGGGGTGCCCATGCCCAAGAAAAGGGGGCGTTTTGACCGTTGAACGAACATGACGTAATCGCGGGAGCGATGGTCACGCGAGCGTGGGGCAACGATATTTGCCCACCTGGCGGGTTGGCTGTCTCCCGGTAGGATGAAGAACGGGCTCACGATCGATACCGGGCCCAGGCATCGAACGGAGGACAGGTAGGCGTGACTACATGGCGCAAGACCATGAGGGGGCAAGGGCACCTCGAGGCGGCCAACCGCTTTGGCGTCTCCTTGCTCGCTCCTCTTGACGCTTCGCCGCAAATCCTGAAACCGCCAGCCCAATCGGACGTTGAAATGCCGAACGTTTGGAGTCACTCGCCAAATGGACCAGCAGAGCATCGAAAACATCCGCTCGCGCATCGAGCAGTGCCGTCGCCTCGCGGCCGATACCACGGACGAGCGAGCGGCAAAGATCCTTCGCGACATGGCGAACGAGGGCGAAGCCGATCTTGCCCGAATGCTGGAGGAGCAGGATGCGGAGCTAATCCCCGGCGAGCGCCGGCAGAGTCCTGATCACGACATCGGCGAACGGCAGCACTAAGCACGCCATCAGGATAACGAACTTCAACGGGGTCTTGTCGGCGCGGCGCATTCGCATCTGATGCCAAGACCGTGGCAAGGAGGAAAACTCTTGCTACACTCGTTCGCTTGCCCGCTTCACGTCGAAAGCGGGACTCCAAACCCATCCTGAGCCGAGAGCCCGCCTTCTTCTTCGCGACAGTTTAGCCGCGCTTAGTAATCGCCGCGCCAGCGACCGTGAGCCCGCTGGTCGATCCACTGATCGATCCGATTGTACTGGAACGAGATGTTCCGAATGGCATTCCAGTCACCTTCGCGGCACTCGTGATACCGTTTGCGCTCCAGCCGATCGATCTGACGGCTCAGCCGCTCGGCAGCGTAGCCATCGATCTCGCCCTCGTTATATTCGTGGCGCAGCTTGGCTTCGAGGGATCGGGCACGTTGGCCGGAACAGACGTCGCCGGCGCCGTTGTTCCAATATCCTCCCAGACGATCATATGCCCCGTATCCTTGTCCGTATCCGCTGTATCCGCCCCAACTCTGCGCATTGGCGGCTGGCGAAACCAGAAGTCCGGAGGCCAGAAGAACGGCTAATCCAATCTTTCGCATCGACTCTCTCCTGCATTTCTCTTGCAGGTAGACTTTTC
Organism: Croceibacterium sp.; assembly: GCA_035494275.1. Lineage (GTDB taxonomy): Bacteria > Pseudomonadota > Alphaproteobacteria > Sphingomonadales > Sphingomonadaceae > Croceibacterium_B. The sequence continues at coordinate 7,033 of DATJHD010000199.1, read as the reverse complement.
GATTCGTCCCCGTGGCTTGAGGCTGAATGTGGCAGTTGGCAAACGTTCAGAAATATCCCGTGTTTAGTGAACGCACCCTCGGCGGTCGTTTGGGGGAAATCAGTGGCTCGACGTCCGCATTGGGTCGCGTGCGGCCGGTCCGCTCAGGGTCTCTGCCTTTCGGGTGGGAAACCGACTTCGCTCGCCGTCCTGAAGTGATCGTGTGATAATTCGAAGGGCGTCGTCTCGTCGTCAAAGATCGCCGTCATCTTCCTTGCGGTGACGACGTAACATCTTCTCGGATTCGCCTATCAGACGTTGGGTTTCGGCGACACTCGCACGCAGCGCTTCTTGGCTCGCTTCGATCTCGGCTTCGTGCCGAGCCCGCCGGATTGCTCTTCGCTGCTCCGCGCCCCGAGTTCCTCTCCCCGGCTGCGTTGCATTGCGCATTATTGCTTTCACTGAGCCCAAAGACTGAACTACCGAACCGCACTCTTGGCAAGTCACATGCTCTTCATCGGTTTCCGGAAATGCCAGGTGATTGCCACCACACCCTGGGCATGAGAGCGCTACACTCGTGCCAGACATTCAGCCTTTCCTCATTAGACTGCCTCTCCGATACAGAGCGGGACCTCAAATTTGGTTCCCGGCGCCTTCCGACCGTTACCGTTTTCAATCGATTGGAGCCCGGCCAACCATCGGGCGTAAGCGAACATTGACCCCTGCAGCACGTCGTTGATCGGGGGCGACGATCCCGAACTCGCCAAGGTGAGCCCGGATCGCGTTGCCGATCTGCGTTCGCTGGCGAGTGAGGATCGATCGCGTGCGATGGAGCACCGGCACGCTTTGCTGTTACGGCGACTTGACCCCGACAAAGCGCACGGTCGGGCGGCCCACGGCCTCGCAGATCGCCTCCGCCTCCGAGGCGTCGTTCTTCGAGCGCTTCAGGTAAGGCCTCACATACTGCGGCGGCATCAGCCGCACCTCGTGCCCTGACGCGCTCAACTCGCGCGCTCGATAATTTGCGCTGGCGCAGGTCTCGATGCCGACGAGACACCGCGGCAACCCCGCAAAGAACGGCGGCAGCTTCGCCCGGCTCAGCCGTTTGCCGCAGCACGACCCCGCCTCCTGCATCAACCCTCTTGAACCTGATACACCGACTTTGCGAGATCGACGCCGATTACCTAAACATCCTCCATCGAGTCCTCCTCGCCACACTGACCAGCAAGAATGCCGGCCGGGTGGAGCGCCGTCCACTTCATCGGATGCGGACAACAGAGGGTGTGTAGCTCACAACCAGCGTCGAACGCTTCGGCAGTATGCCATATATTGCTCGCCGAATGCTTCCCGCGCGTTCGCCTCTTCCATAGGAATAACGACGGCATTCATCACGAGCATTGGAATAGGTAGCAGGATGAGCGGCCAGAGACTGCCCAAAATGATCGAAGCACCAGCGTAAATGAGGCTAATTCCGACGTACATCGGATTTCGGCTGAACCGATACGCTCCTTGGGTAATCAGCTTGGTCGGACGCGCTGCGGGATTGATGGTAGTGCGCTCGGCGAGGAACAGGAGGGCATTCCCTGGCGCCAAAAGGACGCCAATCACCAACAGGGCCCGGCCAAGCGCAACGATTGAATGCATCCAGGCCGGCCCCCATGGCCAGAGACCGTGTGCGGACATGCCGATCAGGAACGTCGCCAAGTAGAGGAATGGCGGAGGAACAACCGCCAGCGGAGATTTGCGGCTGCTCGGCATTGACGCAGGATACATCGGATTTGACCAATCGAAAATGCAGGGGCAACGAAACCGCGCCGCATCGACGCCCATGTCCGCTTCTGTGATGGGCCGTTGTGTCAAGTCACCCGGTTGAGCCCTGCCGCTGGTTTGTTGCTTCTGTCCGTGGTCAGCCTGGGGCTGCCTCATCATACGATCAGAGGAAGCGGCGAGCCCATCGTTCCAGCGTAGTATGCTTGCAGCGACTGCGGACCTTGCGACTTCCACCTTCTTTACCGTCCCAGCGGCGGGACTACGGGCCGGCCTGGCTAGTTGCCCCGATCTCTCAAGCTTCTCCTCCTCATGCCATGGCTGCGGTCTCGCTGGTCCAGCGCAAGCTCGCCGCCTCCTAGAGCGCGGTCCTAACCATCCGGTCGCCGACCTTGCTGTTCAACCCGGCGACATCGATCTCGCCAGACTGATATTTCCTGGGCGTCAACCCGATGTCGCGCGAGCGTCGCAACCGCGCAGGACCATCAGCGCCGCTCTTGAAGGTGATCGCCACGATGGCGCCGACGCCGAGGACGCTCATCAGCTGACGGCAGACAGGATCTGCACGAACGAGCGCGAGCGGTTCACGATGAGGACGCTTAAACTCAGTGTCGAGCGCAGACCCGGGCTTCGAGCATTGGGCCGGTCACGATCTCAAAGGCCGGCTGCCCGGCAACCAACTCTCGCATGCGGATTCCGAGGTCATCGCGCGCACCATTCCGATTTGATCGCGCGCGGGATTCCGAGAATTGTCCGCGCAGCATTCCGAGGCGATCGCGCGCAGTTTGAAAGACCGAGACCCAGCCCCGACAAGAGCAGGAAAAAGCTCCCCAGCGGGACGGCGACAAGAACGCCAGCCCGAGCTAATCGCGGCGCCGGTCATGACAAGGAAGGCCGCCGTTAGAGGCGGCCTTCTCTTTGTGTGCGACAAGACGATCGTGCGGGATGCAATGCAGGATCGAAGAATCCGTGGCGCCGACGGTCTGTTCCCTTGCTATCCGTCCTTGCCCTCACCACATCGAGTGTATCGGTCCCAGAAAGCAGGCATACCCGACTGAGAGACGTATGAGCTCCCGCTTGCGAGGAGATTCAACATGTCAAAACAGATCATCGAAGCCGTCAACGAAAGCTGGGAGAACGAGGGAGGCAGCCTTGCTGTTCTGCCCCCGGAACGTCCGATTGAAGCGACCTTATTTCTTACCGAGTTCTACGCAGTCGACGGCAGAGCCTTTGCAACGCTCAGCGAGGCAACTAGGCGTGCCGTCCTCGCGCAGAAGAATGAAGGCCCGTGAGCTCTTGTGATCCGTCACCCTTGTCCGCTTGCTTGGCAAGAGATCACCAATGGATCAGCGGAGCGATCCGCCGGCCTTTCTCCTTTGCCGAGGAGTCGCGCAACTCCCCTTAATAGTGCACCAACCCCCTGATCAACAGGGCGGGGCACGCGAGCACCGCGACATAGGCGGGCTTTTCGGAATCACGCGGGCTCACGAGCCGCCTTCGTTTCCCCTGTCATCGTGCGGCCGATTGGCGATGGCCTGATGCGACATGATGGCGCTCCCTCGTAAGCGGGAGCGCGGCATCTCTCAGTCGGTGGCGCCGACGGCTGTGTGCCAACGATGAATCATATATCAGATATTGAGGGGTCAAGATTAAATATATCTTTTCCTTTTCAAACTAATTTAATTGTTTGATTTTGAAGTGACAGAATTAAAATGATGCGATTTGCATATTTCTTTTGCGAAGCCGATGAGGCAGACGATTTATTTATTTTCGTCTATTTGCTGCAACGATCTTCCACGAAAGGTGTTATAGCAAGCATAGAGCCTAAGCGATCCAGAGCATCGATTCGGTAGCCTCGGCTCTCCTTCCGGCCGGGTTGGTTTGCTATCCGCAAGCCCTGTGCCGGACTCAAGGCTTCAGCAATGCAACACTCCAGGACACCCCACCTCAATCCAGCCGCGAGTCTTGCGCTGGCCCTCATCAATTCGTCGCGGAGCCCGGTGCTCATGCTCGACGACAAGTTCGGCATCGTCGGCGCCAGCCAGTCGTTCTGCAGCGCCTTTGGGTTCGAGCCGGACCAGATCGAGGGAGTCGCTCTCGCCCGGCTGGGGGCCGGCGAATGGGACGTTCCTCAGCTGCGCTCGCTGCTCACGGCGACCTTCGCTGGTACGGCCGCAGTCGATGCCTACGAGATGGATCTGCGCCGCGACGGCCACGAGCCGGCCTGCATCGTGCTCAACACGCACAGGCTGGATTACGACGGCGACACCGCGCTGATCGTTATGACGATCACCGACGTCACCTCGGCGCGGCTGGCGGTTCGGATCAGGGACGACCTGATCAAGGAAAAGGAAATCCTGATGCAGGAACTCCAGCACCGCGTCGCCAACAGCCTGCAGATCATCGCCAGCGTCCTGCTGCAAAGCGCTCGCCGCGTCCAATCCGAGGAAACCCGGCATTATCTGCGAAACGCGCACAATCGGGTCATCTCGATCGCCAAGCTGCAGAAGCAATTGGCCGTTTCCGTTGAGGACACGGTGGAGCTGCGGCAGTACTTCCAAAACCTGTGCGACAGCATCGGGGCCTCGATGATCGACGATGACGGCGCGATCACGCTTCACGCGAACGCCGACGACAGCACGGTAATGGCCAATGTCGCGACGAGCCTTGGGCTGATCGTGACCGAGCTGGTCATCAATGCCCTCAAGCACGCCTTTCCCGGTCGCGAGCAGGCAGGAGACGTCGAGGTGGACTATCGAACCCGCGGCGACGGCTTCGTGTTGTCGGTGACCGACAATGGTGTCGGCATGGCGAAGGGCGTCGGCCTGTTCAAGCCGGGCCTTGGCACCGGCATCGTCGATGCGCTGGCCAAGCAACTGGGCGGCACGGTTGAAATGACCGACACCGAGCCTGGCACCAGGGTGTCGATAGTCGGCGCGTCTTGAAAATCGCGCGTCATGTTCTCGAATCTGCGCTGCTCCCAATTGAGAACTTAAATTACATATTATGCGAATCATCAAGTGACGAATATTATCTTCCTTTTATGGCCGCATATAATAAATAAATCCGGGAATATAGGGAACCTAATAATTCGTGAATTGTTGAGTGCATTGGAAACAGGAATCATCCGATTCCAGGAGCTTCTTCCATGCGCAGATATATATTCGCGGCGAGCATCGCCGCCGCCGCCCTCGTCCCTTCGATCGCCAGCGCCCGGACCCCGTCCCAGGCTACTTGCGAGCAGCAGAGCACCACGCGGGTCGTCGCCACCGTCGGCGGCGGGGTGGTCGGCGGAGTTCTCGGCAACACCGTTGCCGGCCGCGGCGACAAGACGCTCGGCACGATCATCGGCGCGGCCGCCGGTGCGCTGATCGGCAACCAGGTCGCCAAGCCGGGGCGCGAGTGCAGCGATGCCTACGGCTATTACGATAAGGACAATCGCTGGCACGCCACCGGTATCAGCGCGGCGGACGCGCGCGGCTATTACAACCGTGACGGCGGCTGGATCGAGGGCCCGCCCAACGGCCGCTATGGCTCCGAGAACCGCTGGATCATGAACAGCGGCTCGGGCAGCGGCTTCGGCGACTACCGGTCGAACGGCGAATGGGTCCCGGCATCGTCAAACGGCTATTACGACCGCAACGACGCGTGGGTGAGCGGTTCGGACAGCGGGTATTACGACGATCGCGGCCGCTGGATTGCCGCCGGCACCGCCGAGCAGCCGGCGCGCCGCGCCGATGCCTACGGCTACTACGACGCCCAGGGCCAGTGGCACGCGACGGCCGTAGCGACCGGCCGGGCAAGCGGCTATTACGATCGCAACAACGCCTGGGTGGCGGGCGCGCCCAACGGCTATTACGACAGCCGAGGCAATTGGATCCCCCGCCGCGAAGACGGATCGGCAAGCGGCAGCTACGACAGCCACAATCGCTGGATCCCGGCTTCGTCCAACGGCTACTACGACGATCACGGCCAATGGATCGCGGGTTCCGCCAGCGGTCATTACGACCAACGCGGCCGCTGGATCGCCGGGGTGACGGTCGGCCATTACGATGCGCGCGGCCGCTGGATGGCCGGTGAGGCCGCCGGCCACCACGATGCCGCCGGAACGTGGGTCGCCGACCGCCAGCCGGGCTATTACGACACCCGCGGCCGCTGGCACGCGGGCGAAACCTCGGGCTACTATGACAACCGCGGCCGCTGGGTGGCGACCGCCGTGGCAACGGACCGGAATGACCGGGCTGATCGTCAGGCTATCCTGTCACAGCTTGCCGGGCTCGACCGCTACGTCAGCACCGCGAGGTCGCAGCGCTCGCTGAGCGGGCGCGAAGCCGCCAGGGCCCAGCGCGAGCTGTATTCCATTCGCTCAAGCGAAAGGAGCATGGGGCACGATCGTAATGGCAACCTTTCCGCCCGAGACCAGGCGGCGCTTCAGTTCAGGGTCGACCGCCTGACCACCCGCCTGCGGATCAACTCGCAATAACCATCTCCGGGGGGAGCCCCGTGCGCTCCCCCCCTTTTCCTCCGCTCTGGCCTGATGGCGGTGCGGACTTCCAGGGCTCCTCTAGTCAAAACGGACGGCAAGAAATCCCGTGGGTACCCTCACTGCCTTCCAATCGCTCCAGGAGGGATTCAATGAATAAGTTTCTTTGTGTAGCCATCATCGCGGTTTTCCCGATATTTGGGGCCTGCTCGAGCTCGACGAGTTCGCCCATGGATGCTGGTCACCGTATCTCGCAAAGAGGCAACCAGATCAGGGGCTACGGCGAGTCGTGGACGGCAGGCCAACAGGTTTCTGCGAAGGGTCGCGGCATGATCGAGAAGAGCAGCAAGGACACCGCCGAAGGCGAGAAACGTTTGGCGCATGCTCGTGAGTTGGTCGCCGAAGCGGAGGCACAGCTTCAAGCAGCCGAGGCAAACAAGGCGAAGGGCGAGCAACTCATTTCGGACGGCACAGCGCAGATGCAGCGCGCCGAAGCAAACTATTCCGCGGCCAGAGCCGGCCAATCGGCATTGGGTGCCAATCCAGAATCTTAGAATTGATTTGGAGTCCGCCAACCGTGTCAATCGGCGCACAAACGGGGACCGGGATCGGCGTGCAATAGGGGACCATGGTTTGACGGGCGCTGTTAGGGGACAAGAGGGTCTAGAGTCCGACCGAGGCGGGATCACCCGGGATTTGACGGGGCCTCGCGGTCGGAAAATGGCGGAACTCCGCCGCTCTGGCAAAAGTCAGGCTGCGCAGCAATGCGGGCTGTCAATGTCTAGAGTCCCGGTTAATTTAGGC
>DATJHD010000198.1:0-4445 GCA_035494275.1 Croceibacterium sp. | reverse complement strand
GCGAGCCTGTCCTTCGTCGCCGCGCTCGTGGTTTACGAGACGGTGCTGAGCCGCATCGCGAACCCACGCGAGTTGCAGCTCAAGTGGCCCAACGACGTGTTGCTGGGCGCAGACAAGTTCTGCGGGCTGCTTCTCGAGCGGGGAGGATCTGCGGTCGTTCTTGGGATCGGCGTTAACCTCGCGAGCGCACCGCCGGTGCAGGACCGCGCGACCCGCTCTCTCTCGCAGCACGGCCCCGCGCCGGACCGTGATGCGTTTGCCGCGGACCTTGCGAGGCAATTCGACCTCGAGCTCGGGCGATGGCGGCAATACGGCCTCGAACCGATCCTCAACCGGTGGCTTGCCGCCGCCCACCCGGTGGGAACGCCGCTCACGGTTCATGAGCCCGGCGGGGGAGCGATTTCGGGCGCCTTTGCCGGGCTCGAGCGCGACGGCGCGCTGCGGTTGCGCTTGGCGGACGATGTCGTGCGTGTCATTCACGCGGGCGACGTCATGCTTGGAGGCGCGGACTGATGCTGCTCGCGGTCGACATGGGCAACACGAACGTGGTCTTCGCTTTGTTCGAAGAGGGCGAGATCCGCGCCCGCTGGCGCATCGCCACCGATCCGCGACGCACCGGCGACGAATACGCGGTCTGGCTGTCGCAACTGATGGCCATCGAAGGGATCGAGCGCTCGGCGATTACCGCGATGATCGTCTCCAACGTCGTCCCGCGCGCGCGGCACAATCTTGAGGTGCTGGCCGAGAAGTACTTCCGTGTCACTCCGCTGTTTGCCGGCGAGGGTGAGGCCACATGGGGCATCGCCATCGACGTCGACGAGCCTGGCAGCCTCGGCAGTGACCGTGCCGTCAACGCCATCGCGGCGCACGCCAAGCATGGCGGCGACCTGATCGTGGTCGATTTCGGCACTGCCACGACGTTCGACGTCGTCGATTTTCACGGGGCCTACAAGGGCGGGATCATCGCCCCCGGGATAAATCTGTCGCTTGATGCGCTTGTCTCGAACACGGCCAAGCTGCCGCGGATCGCGATCGAAAGCCCGCATTCGGACAGCGTGATCGGTCGCAATACCGAGGACCAGATGCTGATCGGCGTGTTCTGGGGCTATGTCGCGATGATGGAGGGCCTGATCGCCCGCATGCGCGCACAGATCGGCCGGCCTGCCAAGGTCGTCGCCACCGGCGGGCTGGCGATCCTGTTCGACGAGCACACCGAGATCTTCGACCACGTCGACCCCGACCTCACGCTGGAAGGCCTGGCGATCCTCGCCGAACGGGCAGGAGCCCAGTGAAAAAGGACTTCACGCCCGAGGACGAATTGCTGTTCCTCGCGCTCGGCGGATCGGGCGAGATCGGCATGAACGTCAACCTCTACGGCTGCCGCGGCCAGTGGCTGATGGTCGATCTCGGCATGACGTTCGGCGGCGACGAGTATCCCGGCATCGAGCTGGTGTTCGCCGATCTCGAATTCATCGAGCAACGGCGAGAGGATCTCATCGGGGTCGTTCTCACGCACGCGCACGAGGACCACATCGGCGCCGTGCCATACTTCGCCGCCGAGCTCGACGTGCCGCTCTACGCGACGCCGTTCACGGCCGAGCTGGTCCGTCGCAAGCTGATCGAAGCCGGGATCGAGGACGAAATCGAGCTGAACGTGATCGACCGCGAGCACGGCAGCATCAAGCTGGGGCCGTTCGAGGTGACCTATATCCCGCTCGCGCACTCGATCGCGGAGGGCAATGCGTTGCTGATCGAGACGCCGTTCGGCCGCGTTTTCCACACCGGCGACTGGAAGCTCGACGAAGAGCCGCTGGTCGGCACGCCGGCCACCGAGGAGGAGCTGGCGTTACTCGGCGACGAGGGCATCCTCGCGCTCGTCTGCGATTCGACCAACGTGTTCAACCCTCAGTACTCGGGCTCGGAGAGCTTCGTTTACCAGGGCCTGCTCGAGGAGGTTCGGGCGTGGCAAGGGCGGCGCGTGGTCGTGACCACTTTCGCCTCCAACGTCGCGCGGCTGCAGACCCTTGGGCACATCGCCGGGGAGACCGGCCGCGCGGTGTGCATCGCCGGCCGCTCGCTCGAGCGGATCATCGAGGTGGCCAAGGCCAATGGCTATTTGCAGGACTTTCCCGAGCCGGTCGATTTCGACACCGCGATGAGCCTGCCGCGGGGCCAGGTGCTGATCCTCGCCACCGGAGGCCAGGGCGAGCCGCGCGCCGCGCTCGCGCGCATGGCCGAGGACAGTCATCCGATCGGGCTGACGATGGGCGATGTCGTGCTGTTCTCGAGCCGGCAGATTCCCGGTAACGAGCTTGCCATCGGGCGGGTGCAGAACCTGCTCGCCGCACGCGGAATCGAGATGGTCACCGACCGGCAAAGCGACATCCACGTGTCCGGGCATCCGGGTCGTCCTGAGCTCGAGGCGCTCTACGGCTGGCTGCGGCCGGACATCCTCGTGCCGGTTCACGGCGAAATGCGCCACATGCAGGAACAGGCCCGGCTCGGGCGCGCCAGGGGGATTCCGCAGGCGGTGGTGCAGCAGAACGGCGACATCGTCCGCCTGGCACCGGGCGAGGTGGGCAAGCTCGCGGCCACGCGCGCCGGCCGGCTCGTGCTCGACGGCGACATCATCGTGCCGGCGGACGGTGAGGCGATCGTCACCCGGCGCCGGCTTGCCCGCGACGGAATTTTGATCGTGGTGCTGGACGAGGAGCGCATGCCGCAGGTTCACGGTTTCGGCTTGCCGCTCGACGAGGATTACCCAGAGTTCGTCGCCGAGGCGGAGAGGGACGTTGTCGAGGCGCTGCGCAGGTTGAAGGGCGCCAAGGCCCGGGACCGCGAGGAAGTCATCGAGGCCGCCCGGCTCGCCGCTCGCCGGGCTGCCCAGCGCTGGTCGGGCAAGAAGCCGCAGACCCGCGTGATCCTTGCCGAGGACCGCGGCTGATGCGCTGGACGTCCGTGCTGGCGCTCTATTTCCTGGTGTGGGTGATCACGGCCTTCGCCGTGCTGCCCTTCGGTATCCGTACCCACGACGAGGCGGGACAGGAGAAGATCCCCGGCCAGGCCGACAGCGCTCCGGCCAACTTCCGCCCGCTCAGGGTGATCGCGTACACGACGATCGTCTCGCTGGTGATCTGCGGCGTGTTCGTGCTCAATTACAACGAGCGCTGGATCACCTTCAAGGATATCGACTTCTTCGACAGGCTGGTCGGCGCCCCGAGCGGCGAGGGCTAGTCCCGCAGGCGATCGATCGCCTGCGCCAGCGCGACATAGAGCTTGCCCGGGTCGGACGAGAGCAGCGTCACGCCCAGGGCGTGGCCGTCGCGCGTCGACAGCACGCTGCGCAGCATGGCCTCGAAATCATGGATGTAGCGATTGACGGTCTCGCGGAAATCGCTGTCCGCCTGGTAGAGCTCGGCGACGTCGCGCGCCTGCTGGTTGTCGAGCAGGCGCACGGCCCGGCGGGTGAAGATGCCGCGGTCTCCGCGCAGGTAGCTCGACCAGGCCGTGTCGGTCACTTCGTTGTCGAACGCTTTCGAAATGTCGATCGCGCTCGAATTCAGGCTTTCGGTGATGAGCGCCATGCGCCGGGCGAAGTCGTTGTCGACCTGCTCCTCGGCCCGGCGGCGCGCGTGGGCGACGCGATGCTCGAGATTGCCCGCGAGCTCGTTGACCGCCGAGAGCTGGTCGCGCAGCTGCACCGCCGTTTCGCGGGCCGCCTCACCGGCACGCCGCGCGCTCGCCTCGAGCTCGGCAATGGTCGCTTCCGCATGCTCGCGCAGCGTCCGTTCGATCGCTTCGGCGCTGTTCTCGGCGAAGCGGCCGGCCATGCCTTCGAGCGCATCTCCGAGCGATGCGCGGGCCGATTGCGCCAGCGCTTCGGAACGGGCGGCGATCTCGTCGAGCGAGCCCTGCAGGGCGGCGAGTTCGGCCGCATGCGCCCGGTTCGCCTCGGCAATCCGCTGCTCGAGCGCCTCGATCTGCTCGATCGAACCGGCGCCGTCGCGCTGGGCGGCGGCGACGTGGCCGGCGAGCTCTTCGCCCTTGCTCAGCGCTTCGCCGATGAGGCCGTGCGCGCTGTGCACCCGCTGTTCGAACCGTTCGAGATCGTTCGCGGCCTGGTTCAGCGCATGGGGCAGGGTGTCCTGCGAATGCTCGGCACCGGCGCGGATGAGCTCGAGCAGGCGCACGCTTTCATCGGTCAGCTTGGCGATTCGCTCGCGGTTTCCGTCGAGCTCCGTCCTCGCCTCGGCCAGGCGCGCGGCCAGTGCCGCGGCCGCCTCATCGAGCGAGCCCCCGGCCTCGGCGCCATGCGCGGCGATCCGTTCCATCTCGGCCGACAGCGCAGCCATGCGGGATGCGAGAGCATCGCCGCGCTCGGCGAGGCCGGCGACGTGGGCAAGCTGTTCCTGCTGACGCTCGCTGATCGTCTCGTCGAGAGCCGC
>DATJHD010000197.1:0-2832 GCA_035494275.1 Croceibacterium sp. | reverse complement strand
AGGCAGGGCAGTGCGCATCTCTGTGTGGAATCCGGCACCCGACGGGCGGCCGGAAGATGAAACGGCGCCGGCCCGCATCGGTGCGGCGGCGCAGCGGAACGTGTCTGCCACGGGGACAAGGCGCAGGGTTGCGATCTGCGCAGGCGCGCCAGCCGTTGCGTCGCTGCCCAAGGGCAACGGCGGAACGAACAGGCACAAACTTGTCATTATGGCATCAACCTGTCGTCGTTTCCGAAGCCCTCTGTGGCTTCGGGCGTGAGCCAGGCATATGAGTGCCCGGACGGCGGATTGCTAGCACCGGGCGCCCAATCGGGCAACCTAGTTGCGGAAGAACGGCAAAAATGCCTTGTTCGCCTCGCGGCCGCGTCCATAGACCGCTCTAACACATGTGGCAGCGCCTCAAGACACCGCTGATCTTCCTCGCGCCGGTCGTCCTGATCGTTGTGCTGTTCCTCGCCGGGCTCGCCATCACGGTGCCGCTTTCAGGACGGGGCTACGTCATTCGTATCGTCCTGCCCGATCCCGGCCGCCCGATCGGGTTGCCGGCGATCGAGGGGCCGGACGATCCCGCGATACCCCTCGTGGTGATCGACGCCGGCCATGGCGGGCACGATCCCGGAGCGGTCGGAACAGGCTTTCGCGAAAAGACGCTTACCCTCGGCCTTGCCACGGTGCTGCGCGACGAGTTGCTCCGGCGGGGCGGCGTGAGAGTGGCGTTGACCCGCGCCGACGACAGGTTTCTCTCCCTCGACGAGCGGGTGGAAATCGCGCGCAAGCTCGGCGCCGACCTGTTCCTGTCCATCCACGCCGATTCCGCCGGCGAGAAGGACCAGATCACCGGTGCCAGCGTCTACACCCTGTCGCGCAAGGCGTCGAGCGAAGCGGCCGCGCGCGTCGCGGCCAGCGAGAACAGCGCCGACAGCGTCAACGGCGTAAAACTGGCCGGCACGAGCGATGTCGTGAGCAACATCCTGGTCGATCTCGCGCAGCGCCGCACTTCCCGGGAATCGGCCGCCTTTGCCGCACTGATCCTGCGCGAGGGACAGGGCATCCTCGAGCTCAATCCCGATCCGCGCCGTTCGGCCGACTTCGTGGTCCTGCGCGCGCCGGACGTGCCTTCAGTGCTTTACGAATCCGGCTTCATAACCAACGCGGCGGATGCGGAACGGCTCTCGTCGCCTCAGGGGCAGCAACGTTTCGCGAGCGTGATGGCGCGGGCGATACGGATCTACTTCGCACGGCAAGCGGGCGCCTGAACGTCTCGCCGCAAACGTTCTGGCGCGAGAACGAATCCCCATGCTAAGGCGCCGCGCGATGGACGTGACCGAGCAATCGCGCGGCGAATATTTCCGCTATCGGCTGAACCGCGACCTCGGTGCTGCGCTCGCCTGGTTCCGCGGGAACTGGCACGCGAGCCGGAGGTTTCGCTGGATCTCCGTCGCCTTGGCAGCGTTGCTGGCGCTCTCGGTCATCGGCTGGACGGTGGTCACCTGGGATCTGCCCGACGCGAACAAGCTGCTGACGTACGAGCCGCCGCTGCCGACGATGGTCCGCGGAAGCGACGGCGAGATCGTCGATACCTACGCCCGCGAGCGCAGGGTCGAGCTGCAGTTCCAGGACTTTCCGCCGCAATTGCTCAATGCCTATACATCGGCCGAGGACAAGACCTTCTGGACACACGGCGGTGTCGACATCGGTGGCCTGGTGGGCGCGGTGTTCGATTACGTCACCAAGCTCGGCAGCGGGCAACGCGCCAAGGGCGGTTCGACGATCACCCAGCAGGTGGCCAAGAACATCCTCGTCGGCAATGAATATTCGGTCAGCCGCAAGCTCAAGGAGATGATCCTTGCCCGGCGGATCGAAGGGGTGCTGACGAAACCCGAGATCATCACCCTTTATCTCAACGCCATTCCGCTCGGCCGCCACAGCTTCGGCGTGCAGGCCGCGGCGCGCGCCTACTTCGACAAGGACGTCGACCAGCTCGATCTCAGCCAGATGGCCTTCCTGGCGATCCTGCCGAAAGCCCCGGAGCATTACAGCCGCAAGCAATACGAAGGCGACGCCATTGCCAGGCGGAACTGGGTGCTCGACGAGATGGTCAAGAACGGCCACATCAGCCAGGCCGAAGCGGACGAGGCGAAGGCGAAGCCGCTCGGGCTGGTGACCGAGCACGACGACACCCGCACCGTCGATGCAGGCTATTTCCTCGAGCAGGTTCGCCGCGAGCTGATGGCCAAGTACGGCGTCACGGCCGACGACGGGCCGAACAGCGTCTATGCCGGCGGGCTGTGGGTGCGCACGTCGCTCGACCCCAAGATGCAGGACGCCGCCCGCGAGGCCTTGCGCAAGACGCTGATCAACTATGCATCGGGCAAGCCGTGGACGCCGATCACCCATTTTGATCCCGGCAAGGCCAGCCTGACCGACCAGTTGGCCGCGGCGACGCTCGCCATTCGCTATCAGGACTGGCGCGTGGGCGTCGTCACCGATCGCGCGGGCAGCGCCGCGCAAATCGGGTTTGCCAACGGCCAGAAGGCGCCGCTGATCAACCTGCCCGACGCGCTCAAGGTGGGCGACGTCGTCGCCGCGTCGCCGGCGGGCAATGCCTGGACCGTGCAGAAGGTGCCTGACGTCTCCGGCGCCTTCATGGCGATGGATCCCCACAACGGCCGCATCTTCGCGATGCAGGGTGGTTTCGACAGCCGCCTGTCCGATTTCAACCGGGCGACCCAGGCGGAGCGGCAGGTGGGATCGACCATCAAGCCGTTCGTCTATGCGACGGCGCTCGACAACGGGATGACTCCGGCGACGATGGTCCCCGACACCCCCTAT
>DATJHD010000196.1:0-10809 GCA_035494275.1 Croceibacterium sp. | reverse complement strand
TCCAGCCGTGGCTCGACCCGGACAATGTCCTCGCGACAGGCTACCAGGCGAACCTGCCGACGACGGTGCTCTACAATGCCGAGGGCAAGGAGGTGTGGCGGATGCAGGGCGGCTACGACTGGTCGAGCGACAAAGCGAAAGCCTTGGTCCAAGAGGGGCTTCAGAAGAGCTGATGGCTTCCGAACGGGGCGCGGGCCGCCCACATGTGTGAACTGTTCGCGGTCTCGAGCGACCAGCCGATCCGCATTCATTATGAACTGCGCGCGTTTGCCCGGCGCGGCGGCGGGCGCTTTCGCAATCGCGACGGCTGGGGCATCGTGTTCGCCCAGCACCGCGACGCGTACCTGTTCAAGGAACCCGCCGCGGCGAGCGAAAGCCCGCTCGAGCGGCTGGTCGCGAAGCATACGCCGCCAGCGCGTCTCGTGGTCGCCCATGTCAGGCTGGCGACAGCTGGAGGAGCGCTGCTCGCCAATACCCATCCGTTTCGCCGCACGCATTTCGGGCGCGTGCTGCACTTCGCCCACAACGGCAGCCTGCCGCAGCTGAAGACGCGCTTTGCCGCCAGCGAGGCGGCGGCGAATTGCGTCGGCGACACCGACAGCGAGCTTGCCTTCCTGCTGCTGCTCGAGCGGCTGGGCCCGCTCGAGCCCGGCGCCACACCGGAGCAGCGCTTCGCGGTGTTTCGGGAGTACTGCACCGAGATGCGCGCCGAGGGCACCGCGAATTTCCTGTTCACCGACGGTGAGCAGCTATTCGTCCACGCTCACAAGCGACGCTACGAGGAGGACGGCACCTTCAGCGAACCCCGCGCCCCCGCCCTCCACATGCGCACGCTGGTGCCGGGCGAGGACCACTGGGCCACCGAAGGAGCGGAAGTGGTGTCCGCCCCGGGCACGGCGGTGCTGCTGGCAAGCGTGCCGCTCGACAAGCAGGAATGGACCGGCCTCGACGAGGGCACGACGCTTTTGATCGAGCATGGCCGCGTGCGCTGTTCGGCCGCGCCTTAATCGCGGCCCGACAGCACCCGGTAGTTCGGCAGCTTGAGGCCGAGCGGACGCAACGGATTTCCTGCCAATCCCGCTACCAGTCGCGCCTGGATCCGTGGACCCAAGCCGACGCGAGACAAGGGCGCGAGGAATATGTCGCGCAGGATCGCCGGAAAGGCTGAGTCCGATTGATAGAGCGGCGTGAACAGGCACGTCAGCCATTGATAGAGCCTGACATGCGCCCGACGAAGCGATATGAAACGGGCCAGGCTCGCGGCGACGCCGTCGGTCTCCCGCAGCGCCTTGGCCAGCGCCCACGCGTCGAGCAGCGCCATGTTCGCGCCCTGACCGAGCTGGGGGCTCGCGGCGTGCCAGGCGTCCCCGATGTGCACAAGGCTGCCTTCGACCGGCCGCCGCGTCAGGCGATGGGCGTAGCGGGCGAATGTCAGTTGGTTCGGATCGGCGATGCGATCCGGCAGGCATTCGCAAGCGGTTCGCTCTCCCCGCTCTCCTCGGCTACCGCCAGCGCGGCATGATAGCGCCGTTTGCCCGCGACGATCTCGAAGCGGCCTTCGTCCTTCTCCGGCCGCACGATCAGCGGGACAAGCACCCCGCGCGCCCTCACCGAAGGCAGGATGTTGCCGATGTCGGGCTTGGCACCCTTGGCTCACGTTGGCCGCCGACACGGTCAGGTCGGCGATGTCGATATGCTTGAGTTCCATGTCGTTCACTCCTTCTTTCAAACCACCGCAACCGGCCCCGGAGAGGCGGGGAGGGCGACGAAGAGCGGACGGCAGTCCCGCCGATGGAGGCGGGCCGCACCCGAAGGGCCGAAATGCAATGGAGGACTCCCGGCGCAGCCGGGGTTGCGGCGCGCCGCGGCGGGACTAGAGGGGAGCGTCCGGTCTCCCCGCCTGTTCGGGGCACAGGCCAGCGCCATCGCGCGGGAAGCGCGATGTCCGCTTGCCCGGAGCTTGAGCTCCGGGCCCGCGTCAGTCGATCGCAACCCGCATGGGCCGAGACGCCCTCGCCGGCTCGGCGGCGCCTTAGCGCCGTAGAGCGCGGTCACGCCGTCAGGCGTGGGACGGCCATGAATTCAAGCGTCGTAGCCCAATCTCTTCGCTGTGGGACCTCTATAGCCCAGCTGGGCTGCCTTCGGCTCGCCGCAGACCTGACGCTCTTGCGCTGTCCCGCACGATGCCGACTCTGTTGGCAGGGAGCCAGAGCAACGCCAGCAGGATCATGCCATGCCCGACACTCCCGACCGCATCCTTCGCTTGAACGCCGTTCTCGATCGCACCGGGCTTAGCCGCTCAACGCTGTACCGAAAGATGCAGAACGGGACGTTCCCGAAGAACCTGCAGATCAGTACGCGCTGTGCAGGGTGGCGCGAGTCCGCCATCGAGGCATGGATGCGCAATCCGATGTTCTATGAGGCGGCCGATCATTCGCAGGAATGACGGCTTTGCTCCCATCATGTCGCCATTCGCGAATCACGACACCACTTCAGAAGGCTGCCGCCCGGAAGGCGTCAGCGCTCCCGCTCTAGCGTCAGACCTCTTAGGTTGGCTTTTCTGGAAAGAGGCCAGGCATCCAACGCGATGCGAGCGCTGCAGGAAACGCGATATGGAGAGGCGCCCGCGAGCTTTCAGATGACAAAGCGCCCATATCGATGAGTGCCGATGCAACACGGCGGGCTTGACGTTCGCCTGTTCCAACGATTGTCTCGAGCTCCCCGCGCGGAAGTTCGCCCCGATAAAGCACTGCGTCGAGTACGTTTGCCGCCTTTGCCGGCAAGTTGCCGAGCGCAGCCTCTTCGCCCACCCATTGGTGAATACGTGTTCGCAGCCGGTTCGGCTCAACCAATCTCGACATGAACTCGACCTGGTCGATGCAAACCTGCAGAAAGTAGGCTGTGAAACTCGCCAGTTCCTCCTCGCTGAGCGCACCTCTTCCATCAAGGTCATTGCGTCGTGGCAGATCGCAAGCGGTCAGGTGCTGTTTATAGCGCTCGGCCGTTCGGCCCAGTCCGCGGGCCACTGACCAAATACCGCCAGTGTCGAGCGCGTCGAGCATCATGGCGTGCGACATCAGCCTTGCGACACGGCCATTGCCATCGAGAAAAGGGTGAATCCACACAAAGCGGTGATGCGCGGCGGCCACTGAGACTATGGCATCGCTGCGCCCGAGTTTCCCATAGGTCCATTCGAAATGCTCCATGAAGCGCGGCACCGCGCCTGGGCTAATGGCGACATGGCGGCCTACTTGAACGTCGCGCTCGCGCAAGTGTCCGGGCTCAACGCGCACGCGTTCGCCCGTATTCGGCATATCCACCCAAAGGAGATCCTCGGGCAATTCGGCGCAGAAGCGAGCATGAGTTTCCTCAAGGCCAGCACGCGTATGGGCACGGCCGGAGAGTCCGCCCCCATCGATCCACTGCTGCACCTCAATGTGCGCACGTGCTTCAAGTTGGAGGTCGCGCTTGACGGGGTCGTCGCTAAAGTCGTTGCGAAGCGCTCGCTCGATATCGATCGGATGAGTGTCATGTCCTTCGATGAGGTTGCTGTAATAGCAGTTCATGGCCCGAACGAGATCGGCCAATGCAGTGCTCACGCCTTGGGGAAGGCTGCTGCGAAAGGCGGCTGCCTTCGCAGCAAGATCAACGGCAAGATCGCGTATGTCCGGCAGGCGCGGTGATCCTTCGCCGATCTTCATCGGCTGCATTGAATCGATCGTTTCGCCGCGGTCTTCCGCCACTAACATGTCCGCTTCTATGTCCAGTTTAAGGCACGCTAAAAACAGCGCATTTATGCCATATAGAGGCAATTTCAGCGTGAAGCCTGTCCCTTCGAATGTCCGGTTTGATGTCCGGTTAAGAACGCTCTAGGAGCATTCGGCAGACTTGACAAGTGCGCCCATCGATGGGCGCAGTCACAAAGAACTTGACCGATTGTAGGATGGGGGTGATGTTCTGAGGACATCACCTCCATCCTCCTAATGATAGCATGAGCGCCGCAGCAGCCCTTCTCGTCCAAATGGCTCGAGATAGTGGCCGCGCCGTGGTCACCGAATTCGACCTATTCCTGCTTGCTCGCCAGTTATTTCATGACCGCGGCTATCGTGGCGCGAGTACCCACGTCCACACCTGGGCCGGGTTCGTCTACGTCGCCTTCGTGATCGATGCCTATGCCCGGCGCATCGTGGGCTGGAAGGTCAGCACCAGCGCCACGGCGAACTTCGTGCTCGATGCTCTGGAGCAGGCGATCCACGCCCGTAGGCCATCCGCGAGGCTGACTTCCGGATAGGCGCCAATGCTGAGCTTCTTTTCCCGGCCATTGACCCTGTACTTCATCCGCCAGAGCCTTCCGCCAGAAGGCTCCACTTGAAGATATAGTCCGCCGCCGTCAGCCAACTTGTAAGATTTGTCTCGGGGCTTGGCATTGCGGACGGCAGTGGCAGTCAGAGGCTAGTTGGGGGCCTTTTCGGAGGCACTTTGAAAGGCCCCCAAAAAGGCCCCCAATTTCGCGAGATGTAGCTGGAGCGAATGGGACCATCGGGGACGCTGATGGCCAGAATATTGCAGTTTTACAGAGGTTTGTAAAGACAAACAGGGACGCTTGGAGACCCTGCGATGGTGGGCGGTGACGGGCTCGAACCGCCGACCCTCTCGGTGTAAACGAGATGCTCTACCAACTGAGCTAACCGCCCCACTCGGCGGGAAGCGCGGGATTTAGCGGGGTTTGGGGGTCGGTCAAGCTCCTTCCCATAGGAACGAACAGGAAACGAATTGAACCTTGAGGGGCATAGAGTCCCGAAATAGTCCCGAAGCAGATGGCGTGCGATCAGGAACCCTGAGTGTCACCCAGCCGCAGCAATTCCCACGGCTGTGACCTCAGGGGCCCTGGTTCAACGTCGTCGTCAAGGACGGGCAGATCACCCAGCCAAATACGGATGAGGAGGCGCCGTGGATGCGAGGCTCGTGTCTTGAGGCGGTGCGCAAAGGCAAGCTCCAACCGAGAGTAGAATAACGCTGGGAAGGCTCGTGTTTGCGCCCTGGATTGCCGATGGCAAACGAAACTCGGTCGGCTTTGAAGAGTCCCGGGGTGTCACCAAACGACGTGAGTTCAGAACACTTTTCGCCGTTTCCCGCGGACCTCCGGGTGCTCCGGCGGCCCCAGTCCAATTGCGAGCCTGAAACAGTTCGGAGCAGCTTTTGCGTTCTCGCGGCGCCTTCGGAGCGGCCCAACAGGAAACGAATTGATCGGTGCCGTCGCTACTCGTGCCGGTCGGCCGCGACGTCCTGAGCGGCCAGGTTGTGGCGAAGGGCCTTGACGCGCTCGTCGCCCAGGCGAAGCGCGATCACGAACGGTTCGGCATCACCCTGCCGGACGGGACGCACACCTCGCCGATGCGTCATCTTATCAGCAATGTCGTCGTCGAAAGGCTCGACGCCAGGCATGCCACCGCCAGCAGCTATGTCGTCACGATCATCCGCGATGGGGACGACGGGCCGAAGATCCTCAGCGTCGGCCGCTACCTTGACGAATTCCAGCGGATTGGAGGCCAGTGGAAGATCGGCCGCCGCACGATCCTGCTCGACTTCGGTGACACCAAGCTCGGCCGCAAGTATGGCTTCGGGAAATAGCTGCCGATGTGTCTTTTTTGCAGCGAGCGGTCGCGGCGCCGGGTAAGATCAAGTCATCGGCAGGAAATCGACCCGTATCGCCGAACCGCGAAGCCGCCGGCGAGCTGAGCGCAGGACAGGTTTCGTCTGCCGGCCGAGCAGAGCGCCACCGATCGTCCATACCTATCGACGTCTACTTGCCGGCACGAGACCGGCCCGGATTGCAGCAAGGCGGCGAGATTGTCCGTGCTGGCGTAAGGATCGCCTGGCGTGCACGCACGACCCTTGCGACAATGGCCGGGCAGCTCCGGCGCGTCGATCCCGTAGAGCCGAACGCGCCTGCCATCGCAGCGAAACGTGTCGCCGTCCGTGACGCGGACGGAAGAGCAGACGAAGACGTCGCTTTCACGCGCAGATCCCACGCCAAAGCTGACGGGAAAGGCCAGCGCAAGAAACGCAACGCCCAGAACGACTGTGCCCGCTTCCTTCACCGGGGCCACGACCAAGCTTATTGCGCCGCCGCAGGCGCTGGCGCGGGAGCGGGAGCGGGCGACTGCGGCGTCGTCACAGCCGCCGGACGGCGAAAGAAACCGCAACGCATGAAATCGACCCCCCAAGAGAACGGCCGCTCCCCCCCGGCGCGGCCGAAGTTGATTTGCACCTGAAACGTCAACGAAGTCAACAGGATCGACGTCAAGACCGGGTTGTCATGGCTTACGTGGCGAGGTTGGCAGGCCAAAGTGGGCGCTCACTTGAGCCTGCCAGCCGTTACTGCCTTCGCATCAATCAGAACTTGCCGATAACCGCCACGACGCCCTGGTGGCGTTGGACGCTCAATCCGGTGTTCACGCCTGCGAAGTGGTAATCGCCATAGTCGGAGTAGCGATATTCACCACGCATGACGATGTGCGGCGCGACTGCAAACTCGACGCCAGCACCAGCGCGCCAGCCGTCAAGATCGTCGTGGCCGGACAGGGGTCCGGTGCCGTCATCGTAAGTGAGCTTTGCCCTGGCATTGGTGTAACCGCCCTTCACGTAAACGAGCGTGCGGCTGCCAGCCTTGAACCCGAGGCGGGCACCCAGGTAGAGATCGCGACCGGCAGAGAGCTTGGCGCTGTCACCCGTAACGAGAATGTCGGTTGCCGAGTCCTTGGTCGAGGAGTCGGCGAACTCACCTTCGAGACCAACCACGGCGTCGCCCATGTCGAGATCATAGCCGGCAGTGACGCCGAATACCGCGCCGGTCTTGCTCGCACTGTCGGTGCCGTCAGAAACTCGAACGCTGTCGATCCCGGCGAGAGGTCCGACGTAGAATCCGCCCATCATCGGCGCCGCATCCTGGGCGAATGCGGGAGTTGATGCGAACGCCAGGGCGACGGCGGAAAAACTTGACGATGCTTTTCATTATGGTCCCTCCAATTTTTTGGGAGGGCGCACCTGTTCGAAAGCACGTCGGCCATCAACCCTTGCGGGTGACTTTGTCTTGGATTCTCAGAGCCTTGTAGCGAATCGACAACACCACAAACGCGCCGTGGCGATCGTCACGTCGCAGCCCCATGTCATGCATGTCGACACAGAGCTTCGCTGCCCATCTCGCCAACGCAGGCGGCTCGTAACCAATCGAAAACTTTGCACCTGGCTTAGGAGGCGGCGAGAGCCTTCGCGGAGGCGCCGCAAGGCCACCGAGCCTACCCTCAAATCGTCAAGGTCAAGTCGGTGTATGCATAGACCGTATTGCCCAAGCGGTTCGCATTCGGCGCGGTCTTGAGGAACCGCCCGTCGAACAGGACCGCACCGCCGGCTTCCCAGCGCAGCATCTTCGGCACCAGCCAGTATCGGCCACGCGCCCAGATCTGGTGGCCGCCGAACTTGCCGGATGCGCCACCTGGGTCCTTCACGCCCGTCGACGCAAAGCTGTCGTGCGAGTTGGCCAGCCACGCCGCGCGGTAGGCGACGAAGCCGTCGAGGCGCTTGGACGGCCTGGCCTCCAGTTTGAACCCTGGCGAGCTGATGTTGCTGCGGCCCAGGGGGCCGTAAAGCGCACCAGGGCCCCAGTCGCCCGTGCGCGAGCCGAACAGGCCATCGAAGCGGGTGTACTTCTCGCCTCGCCCATCACCGCTACCATAATCGTAGAAGGTCGCCAGGCGCGGCTGCCACGCGCCTGCGAACTGGTAGCCGAGCTCGGCGTGCAGCGTATGGGCGGATACGTCCCGCCTTGGTGCGCCTGGCGTGGTGCTCGCGCTGATGTGTCCGAACTGGCAGGCATATTCGAGCTGGTAGTCGACCTTGCCTGCCGCGGGTTCGCGCAACACGCGAAAGCCGGGAGTGAAGATGTGGCGGTCGCGCGTGGCGGTTGTCGGCCTGTCGCTCTCCTCGAGCGCGAAGAAGTACACGTCGAGGCTGGTCGAGCCGACGATCTTGGGCTTGTTGAAGAATCCGCCCCAGAAAATGAGGTCAGTGCCCTCGCGGTCGAGCTTCGCCTTGTTGTCGAGCAGGCTCGCCTTGTCGTCAGGCAGGCGCTGCTGGGGATAGGTATAGAACAGCGTCAGCCGTTCCTTGCCGGCACCACGCCATTCGAATTTCGCGCCCGTGAAAGCGGTCGTCGTGTTCGGAAAATCGTTGCGCGCGACGAGACGACGCGAGCCGAGGTCGAGCACGAAGCGTCCGGCATCCACGCTTGTCGTGCTACCTTTGCCGAGAACCGGCCCAAAGTCGGCGCCGAGATAGGCCTGGATCGGCTCCAGCGCGTTCACCTCTCCGGTGCTTATGGAACTGCCCTGATCGCCGAAGTAGGCTCGCGCATCGACGAGCTCGCCGCCGATCCGGATAGGGCCACCGTCGTATTCGGTGAAAACGTCGGTCCGGATCGTCACCAGGTCGTCGTTCCTGTCCAGGCCCGGTCGGAACTGGTCGTGCAGGGCTTCGTACCGGGTCCTGATGCTGGCGGATATCTTGAGGCCATCCGGATTCCCGAGCGCTTCCTGCAAGGTCCACGAGGTGTCCTTGGCTTCGGCGACAGCCGGATGGGCGGTGAGGGCAAGCGCCAGCAGACTGGCGCCGGTGGCGACACGGACGATCATCGTTCTTCCTTTCAGACGGGATGGCGATGCCTCCGGGGGTCCGGTCAGCTATAGTCAAGCGGATATAGATCTCGCAAGGTCGCTAGGAGGCCGGGTTCACGCGCTTCTTCTCGGTGACATCGATCTGCACCACCCGGTCTTCGTGAACGGTGATGGCGACCGAGCCGTAGCGCAGCGACAGCAGCGCCTCGCGTACGTCGGCGAGGCTGTCGTCGATGTGCCGGCGCTTCTCGGGCCTGACATGGACCGTCATCGCACGGCCTCCTGTTCGCGGAACACGCGGGCGCGGGTTATCCGGAAGGCGAGCTCGCTGCCGATCTGCGGCGGCGCCTGGTCGGCATCGAGATCGATCTCGACGATCCGTTGCGATCCGTTCACGGTCCCCTCGACCCGCCAGTGGCCACCGCGACGATAGACGCCGCGTACCTGCAATGGCAGACCGCCGCCGTCGACGCTGAGCGCGATGTCGTGCGGGCGGAAATCGAGCCGCCCAGGCCCGTCGAAGGCGCGCGCAACGGGGACATCGAGGACGACACCCTCGAAGTGGGCCCGGTGGGCGCGCACCTGCACAGGCAAACTGTTGCAGTCGCCGACGAACCCGGAGACGAATCCGCTGGTAGGAGTCATGTACACGTCCTCCGGCGTGCCGATCTGCTCGATCACGCCCCGGTCGAGGACGACCACCCGGTCGGCCAGTTCGAGCGCCTCCTCCTGGTCGTGGGTGACGAAGATGGACGTCAGCCCCATCTGCTCGTGCAATTGGCGCAGCCATCGGCGCAATTCCTTGCGCACCTTGGCATCGAGGGCGCCGAACGGCTCGTCGAGGAGCAGGAGCTGCGGCTCGACCGCGAGTGCGCGAGCGAGGGCGACGCGCTGCTGCTGGCCGCCCGAAAGCTGTGCCGGGTAGCGGTCGCCGAGCCCGTCGAGCTGCACAAGGTCGAGGAGCTCTCGCGCGCGCGCACGAACCTTCGCTTTCGAGGGACGCCGGCGGCGCGGACGCACCGACAGGCCGAAGCTGACGTTGTCGAGCACACTCATATGCCTGAACAGCGCGTACTGCTGGAACACGAAGCCGACCTTGCGTTCGGCAACCGGCAGCTCGGTCACGTCCTCGCCGTTGAAGCGCACCTCGCCCTCATCCGGAAAGGCGAGGCCCGCAATGATCCGCAAGAGCGTCGTCTTGCCCGAGCCGGAAGGGCCGAGCAACGCGAGGAATTCGCCGTCCCGGACCGCGAGATCGATGTTGTGAAGGGCGGCAAACGCGCCAAAGCTCTTCGAGATATTGTGCAGGCTGATCATCGGGCACTCCGGTGTGAATAGCCGAACTTCCATTCGAGCGATGTCTTGAGAACGAGCGTCACCAGCGCCAGCAGGGCAAGCAGCGAGGCGACGGCGAACGCGGCGGCGAAATTGTATTCGTTGTAGAGAATCTCGACGTGCAGCGGCACCGTGTTGGTCAGGCCGCGCAAGTGCCCCGAGACGACCGAGACGGCGCCGAACTCACCCATCGCCCGCGCGTTGCACAGCAGTACGCCGTAAAGCAGGCCCCATTTGATGTTGGGCAGGGTGACGCGCAGAAAGGTCCTGAAGCCGCTGGCGCCGAGCGCGAGCGCGGCTTCCTCGTCGGCGCGGCCCTGCTCCTGCATCAGCGGGATCAGTTCGCGGGCGACGAACGGGAAGGTGACGAGGATCGTTGCCAGCACCAGGCCGGGGACGGCGAAGATGATCCGGACGCCGTGCTCCATCAGCCACGGCCCGAACCAGCCCTGCGCGCCGAAGAGCAGGACGTAGACGAGCCCTGCGACCACCGGCGAAACCGAGAACGGCAGGTCGATCAGCGTGACGAGGATGCTCTTGCCACGAAAATCGAACTTGGCCACCGCCCACGCGGCGCAGACCCCGAAGACCACGTTCAGTGGCACGGAGATCGCGGCGACAAGCAGCGTCAGTTTGATGGCGGCGACCGCATCCGGCTCGATGATGGCCGCACCGTAGGCCGCGAGGCCTTTGGCAAGCGCCTGCGCGAACACCGCGACCAGCGGCAGCACCAGGAAGAAGCCGATGAACAGGACGGCGACGAGGATCAGGCCGAGGCGCACGCTCGGAGCGTCCCCCGGAA
>DATJHD010000195.1:0-2423 GCA_035494275.1 Croceibacterium sp. | reverse complement strand
CTCGTCGACGATCGCGAAGTTGAACGGCCGCTGCACCTGCTGCGCGCGCTCGTGCTTCATGTTGTCGCGCAGGTAGTCGAAGCCGAATTCGTTGTTGGTGCCGTAGGTCACGTCGGCGGCATAGGACGCGCGCCGCTCGTCTTCCGACATGTTCGGAACGATCACGCCCACGGTCAGGCCGAGGAACTGGTGGATGCGGCCCATCCACCCGGCGTCGCGCGTGGCGAGGTAATCGTTGACCGTGACGACGTGGACGCCCTTGCCCTCGATCGCGTTGAGGTAGGTGGCGAGCGTGGCGACCAGCGTCTTGCCCTCGCCGGTCTTCATCTCGGCAATCTCGCCGCGATGGAGCACTATGCCGCCGACCATCTGCACGTCGAAGTGGCGCATGCCGAGGGTGCGAATCGAGGCTTCGCGCACGGTGGCGAAGGCTTCGGGCAGGATATCGTCGAGCGTCTTGCCCGCGGCGAGCTGGTCGCGGAACTTCTGCGTCTGGGCCCTCAGCTCCTCGTCGCTGAGCGCCTGGATCTGCGGCTCGAGCGCGTTGATGGTGGCGATCGTCCGGTCGAGCGAGCGGACATAACGGTCGTTGGCGGAGCCGAAAATGGCTTTGGCAATGGTGCCGAGCATGGCGAATTCCAGTCTTGCGAATGCAACGTGCAGCCGCGCGGAACGGTCCGGAGCGCAGCTAAAATGGCGAGAGGTTGGCTGGCGCTATTCGAGCGCGCGGTCGGCCTTCAGCATTACCGGCGGCAGAACCACCGGCGGCAGCGGATGCGGACACGGCTTCTGCACGTCGTCCTTGCTCGGCGGCTGCGGCATGTAGGCCGGGCCGGCGCTGGGGATCGTGCATTTCGCGGTCGCCTCGGTCGTGGCGACGAGCCGCACGCTCGCCACTTCGCTCGCGCTCGCCTGCGCCGGCACGCCGGCGGAAACCAGCCCGGTCAGGATCGCAAGCACGGTGAGCAGTTGGCGCAGCATGTCGCGTCTAAATAGCAACGATTGCGCGCGTGTCCATGCAATCTGCGACACTTGTCAGGCGCGATTGTCGCGCGCGGCTCGATTGCCTATGCGCGAGAGGGCCATGGACCCTAAGCGCTCGCCCCTTGCCGTACCCTTTCCCGCCATCCCGCCGATTGCGGGAGCGACACCGCGCATCGCCCGGGCCCACTACAAGGACTGGGACCGCTGCGACCTCACATTCGTCGAGCTCGCCGAGGGAACGAGCGTCGCGGGCATGTTCACGCGCAACGTGTGCTGCTCGCCCGAGGTCGAAATGGGCCGCGAGCAGGTTCGACTCGGCCGCGCGCGGGCGCTGGTGGTCAATGCCGGCAACGCCAACGCCTTCACCGGCTACCGCGGACGCGAGGCGGTCGAGCAGATCATGGCGCAAGTGGCGCAACATCTCGCGTGCGAGCCGAGCGACGTCTTCGTTTCCTCGACCGGGGTGATCGGCGTGCCGCTGCCGAAAGACAAGGCGCGCGCCGGTGTCGCCGCGGTCCTCGAATCGCCTCAGTGCACGTGGGAGGAAGCAGCGGCAACAATCGGAACCACCGATACTTTTGCCAAGGGCGCCATGGCCACGGCGATTGTCGGAGGAAAGGCCGTCACGCTTGCGGGAATCGTCAAGGGCAGCGGCATGATCGCGCCCGACATGGCGACGATGCTCGGCTACGTCTTCACCGACGCCGCGGTCGAGGCAGGCTTCCTGCAACGGCTGCTCACCGCAGCAGCGGCCGACACCTTCAACTGCATCACGGTCGACAGCGACACCTCGACCAGCGACACGGTGCTGGCATTCGCGACGGGTCAGGCGGGCCATGCGCCGCTGGCTTCGTTCGACGATGCCGGGGCGGACGCCTTTGCCGCCGCCCTGCACGACGTTTGCCGCCAGCTCGCCCGGCTGGTGGTGCGTGACGGCGAGGGAGCGCAAAAGTTCATCGAGGTGCGTGTCACCGGCGCCGTCAGCGACGAGAGCGCGCGCCGCATCGGCCTTGCCGTGGCCAATTCACCGCTGGTCAAGACCGCCATCGCCGGCGAGGACGCCAACTGGGGCCGCGTGGTCATGGCTGTCGGCAAGGCCGGCGAGCCGGCCGACCGCGACAAGCTGTCGATCGGCTTCGGCGGCACCTGGGCCGCACGCGACGGCCAGCCCCTGGCCGACTACGATGAAGGCCCCGTGGCCGCCCACCTCAAGGGGCGCGAGATCGCTATCGAGATCGATCTCGGCCTCGGCGAGGGCCGCGCGACGATTTGGACCTGCGACCTCACGCACGGCTACATCGCGATCAACGCCGATTACCGCTCGTGAGCGACATCGCGGCCTTTCACCAGGCGATGCACGCGTTGCTGCAACAGGTCTCGCAGAAGGCGATCCTGCCCTACTACCAGTCGCTCGCCGAGCACCACGTCTCGCCGAAGGA
>DATJHD010000194.1:0-4451 GCA_035494275.1 Croceibacterium sp. | reverse complement strand
CTTTGGGCTATTGGGCTTTCGATGAACTGTTGGTGACCAGCGAAACGCTGTTGAATCCGGCGTGATTGAGCTCTCCCATGACCGCCATGACCCGTCCATAGTCGAGCCCGCGGTCGGCGCGCAGGGTCACCAGCGGAGGCTTTCCGCCGTGGTGCAGCGCGGCAAGCGCATCGGCCAAACCGCCTTCCGGCACACGGTCGTTGTCGATGAAAACGGCGCCTTGCTGATCGATCGAGATCGTCACCTGGTCGCGCTCCTGGTCCAGCGGATTCGCGCGGCTGTCGGGCAGCTCGATCGGCACGCCGCTGGTCAGCAGCGGAGCGGTGACCATGAAGATGATCAGCAGCACCAGCATCACGTCGACGAGCGGGGTGACGTTGATGTCGGCCATCGCCGCCCGCCGTCTCGAGCGCCCGCGCCTGCGCGAGGAAGCCTGGACGCCCATCGCCATGTCAGAGCGTCTCCAGCTCGCGCCCGATATGCGAGCTGACCCGGTCGGCAAAGCGCTGCAGTCGGGCTTCGTAGGAGTTCACGCGGTGGCTGAAGCGGTTGTAGGCGATGACCGCGGGGATTGCCGCGAACAGGCCGATGGCGGTGGCGAACAGCGCCTGCGAGATGCCGGGCGCGACCACGGCGAGCGAGGAGTTCTGCTGCTGGCCGATCTCGAAGAAGCTGGTCATGATGCCCCAGACGGTGCCGAACAGGCCGACGAACGGCGCCACCGCGCCGGTCGTGGCGAGGAAGTTCAGCCGTTCGGCCAGTGAATCCGCCTCGGCCGAGACCTGCCCTTCCATCGCCAGCGCTACGCGGGCCTTGGTGCCGTCCTTGTCGCGCACGCGCCCGTCGGCGCCGGTCGAATGCCTCAGCTCGTCGAGCCCGGCCGAGGCGACGCGCGCCGAAGGATTGTCCCTGATATGCCGGCCCTCCAGCAGCCTGTCGGGATGGTCGGTCTTCAAAAAATCGCGCTCGAACGCCTTGCTGCGCCGGGCGACTCCGCCCATCCGCAGCGAGAAGCTGACGATGATTGCCCAGGTCCAGATGCTGGCGAGGATGAGGCCGACCATCACCAGCTGCACGACGATGTCGGCATCGAGGAACAGGCGCACGGGGTTGAGCCTGTTGGGCGCGGCCGAGGCGGCTTCGGCAAGGATGCTGGGCAGGGTCATGCGGTCTCGTTTTCGTTCATCAATTGGGCAAAGGCGGCGCGCCACGCATCGGGCTGGCGCCGCGGGCGGCCGTCAGATCCGACGAAGCCGACGCGCAAGTGGGCTTCGGCGAGCAGGTCTTCGCCGCGCCACGCCTGCTGGTGGAGGCGGCAGGACGCGGCGCGCAACTCGGTCGGGCGGCTGGCGATGACGACGGCGTCGTCCAGCTTCGCCGGGCTGGTGTAGCGGATCGACAGGTCGGCGACGGCGTAGGATCCGCCCCCCCGCTCCTGCACGGCACGCTGGTCGATCCCGAGCAGGCGCAGCAGGTCGGACCGAGCGCGCTCGAACCATTTGAGGTAATTGGCGTGATAGACGATTCCGGACAGGTCGGTATCCTCGTAATAGACCCGCACGGGGAAGTAGTGTGTGGTTCCGTCCAGGCGGCCGCCCGGCGGGGTGAGGTCGATGGTCATGTTCATCGAAGCCTTAGCGGTCGATGAACTGCGCTGGCAACCTTGCCAAACGTCAGGCTGTGCAGCCTTGGCGATGAACCGGAGGCGAGCTCAGCGGCTCAGCATGGGCCCGAGCGGCCGGCCGCCGAAAATATGCACATGCAAGTGCGGGATTTCGGGGGCGCTGTTGCGCCCGGTGTTGGCGAGGATGCGGTAGCCCTCGACCACGAGGTTTTCATCACGGGCGATCTGGCCGATCGCGCGGATGTAGCCGGCAATCTCCTCGTCGCTCGCCTTGGCGGTGAAGTCGTCCCAGCTGACATAGGGACCTTTCGGTATCACCAGGATATGGACGGGGGCGAGCGGGGCGATGTCGAGGAACGCCAGCGTCCACTCGTCCTCGTACACCTTGGTGCACGGCAACTCGCCGCGGAGGATCTTCGCGAAGACGTTCTGATCGTCGTACGGTGCGGTGGGATCGACGCTCATCGTTGTTCCCTCGAGGCTTTCTCATCGAGGCCGGACACCCCCTCGCGGCGCTCCAGTTCGGCGAGCACGTCACGCAGCGCCACGCCTTTTTCGGCAAGCAGCACCAGGAGGTGGAACAGGACGTCGGCGGCTTCCCCGACCAGTTCGTCCCGCGTGCCGGCAAGGGCGGCGGTGATCGCTTCGACCGCTTCCTCGCCCAGCTTGCGGGCGATCACGGGCAGGCCGCGCGCGTGAAGCTTGGCGACGTAGCTTGCGTCCGGCGAGGCGCTCAAGCGCTCCCCGATGACTTGTTCCAGGCGGGCCAGCGTGTCCATCCCGCTGGCATGGGCACAGGCGCGCGCGGCGTCAATCCTGCTCGCGATCCTCGCCCGGCTTGCGCATCGAGGCGCGGCGGCCGACGATGACGCCGAGGATGCCGACTGCGAACAACAGCGCCTGCGAGCCGCCCGGAGCCTGCAGCGTGCCGGCGGCCAAAGCCGCCGCGGGAGTGACGATGAGGGATAAGCCCATGAAAAATCGAGCGACCATGCGGCCCTCTTGCCTGTCCTCTTGGTGCGCGCAATCGCCGATAGGTTAATGTCCCGGCCAGGGACGGTCAGGCACGGGCCGGTAAACCTGCGGCGCGCAAGGCGGCGTGCGCATCGGCGATCGAATAGGTGCCGTAATGGAAGATCGACGCGGCGAGGACGGCGCTGGCATGGCCTTGCGTGACGCCTTCGACGAGGTGTTGCAACGTCCCGACGCCGCCGCTCGCCACGACCGGGATCGACACCGCATCCGCAATGGCGCGGGTCAACCTGAGGTCGTAACCACGCTGGGTTCCATCGCCGTCCATGGATGTCACGAGCAGTTCGCCGGCACCCAGTTCCGCCAGCTTAACAGCATGTTCGACGGCATTGATGCCGGTCTCTCGCCGCCCGCCGTGAGTGAAGATCTCCCAGTGGTCGTGCACCCATCGCGCGTCGATCGAGGCGACCACGCACTGGCTGCCCATCCTTGCGGCGATGTCGGAGACCACCGCCGGCCTCGCCACTGCCGCGCTGTTGACCGCCACCTTGTCCGCCCCGGCAAGAAGCAGCGCCCGCGCGTCCTCGACCGAACGCACCCCGCCGCCCACGGTCAGCGGCATGAAGCACACCTCGGCGGTGCGGCGAACGATGTCGAGCAGCGTCCCGCGCCCCTCGTGGCTCGCCGAGATGTCGAGGAAGCACAACTCGTCGGCGCCCGCGGCATCGTAAGCCTGCGCCTGCTCGACCGGATCGCCGGCATCCTTGAGATCGACGAAGTTGACGCCCTTCACCACCCGCCCGTCGGCGACGTCGAGGCAGGGGATAACGCGGATGCGGACGGTCATGACAGGCCCGTCGCCCCGCCGAACACGACGAGAGCCGGTATGAGGACGAGCACGCCACGAATACCGAGGAGCGCCCGAGACACCCGTGGGTTCGAGGCGCGTTCGCAATGGGCACGCCCGAAGTTGGCAGCAGCCGGCCGCCAGCTGAATTGGATTTGGCTAGCTTTCCAGGCAAGCGCCAGGGAAAGCAACGCCGCAAGGACAACCGCGCTCACGGCCACAGGCTCCCGCCATATGCGAGCACGAGGCGCGCGGCGAACCACACCGCCAGGATGTCGAACGCGAGCCACAGCCAGAAGGACAGCGGGCGTTCCCTGGGCCCGATGAAACGGCCGGCGACGAGCGTCTTGCGATGGCCGATTTCCAATAGCAGCACGCATACCGTCAGCGCGAAGACCCCTTCGAAGATCATGCGGATGAAGTGAATGGTCATGTCCGCGCCGCCATCTGGATCGCCGTCGCCAGGTCTAGCCGCCCGTCGTACAGCGCGCGGCCGGTAATCACGCCTTCGATGCCCTCGCCTGCGTGGAGCGCCAGCATGCGGATGTCGTCGAGCCCCTTCACGCCGCCGCTGGCGATTACCGGCAGGTCGGTCTGCCGGGCGAGATCGACCGTCGCCTCTATGTTGCAGCCCTTGAGCAAGCCGTCACGGCCGATGTCGGTGAACAGCAAGGCGGCGACGCCGGCGTCCTCGAAGCGCCGCGCCATCTCGCCGACCGGCAAGTCGGACACTTCCGCCCAACCCTCGGTCGCGACCATCCCGTCGCGTGCGTCCACGGCGACGACGATGCCGTTCTCCCACTCGCGCGCCATGGCGCGCACGAACTGCGGGTCCTTGACGGCCGCTGTGCCGATCACCACCCGCGCGACGCCGAGATCGAACCAGCCCGCGACGGCCTCCGGCGTGCGGATGCCGCCGCCGAGCTGGACGTAGCCCGGGAAGCGCTCGACGATGCTTTCCACCGCCGCGCGGTTGCGGCTTTCCCCGGCGAAAGCGCCGTCGAGGTC
>DATJHD010000193.1:0-3137 GCA_035494275.1 Croceibacterium sp. | reverse complement strand
ATCTCCAGCGCCTGGGCGACGATCGCATGCGATTTCTCGCCGCGGATGTGGGCCAGAAAGCCCACTCCGCACGAGTCATGCTCGTTGCGCGAATCGTACAGGCCTTGAGGCGCAGGGTACTCGGTCAACTACTCGGTTCCTGTTCGGCGGGGCGAGAGGGCTCCGCAGCGGCTTCTCGGCCGCAACGAAGGACGACTCACCCCGCAGGGGTGGTTACGAAAATGTCGCGAATGCTCCCCATGGCGACAGGAAACTGTTTTTGCAAGTGCGAGAACGCACACCAATGGGCGCGCCGAGGCGCACCGTAACCTGTTCGGCAGCTATTCGCGCGGTCGCCCTTCAGGCGTTTCCGCTCATTCGCTGTAGCGTCGCCAGCGCGTCGCGCAAGCTGCGTTCGGCGTCGTCAGGTCCGAGCGGAGAGACGGCCGGTTCCACAGGGGCCGGGATTTCGCCGGCAATTTTCGCCTTCGCGAGGACGGTTTCGGCATTGCCCCTCGCCCAGGCGTGAGGCGATCCTGTCTCGGCGACACCCGCCGCGATCCCGCCGCCGTCGTTTTCGCCCTCGGCGATGCGAACGAAATCGTGCTGGCGCGAGAAGGGATTCTTCATCGCCAGCAACGAACTGTAATCGCCTTCGTCGGGTTCAGCGTCCTCGACCGCGTCCTCGTCATTGGCCCGGGGGGAGGGAGCCAAGCTTTGCTTCAGCGACACCGATCCTGGTGGCGCCTCGCCGCCAGGCCCGGACCCGGCCTCGCCGACGGCCTTCGGCTCGAAGAAATCCGCCATGGCGTGGGCCGCGTCAGGGGCTCCGGCGGCGTTGAAGTGGTGCGGATTTTCGAGCGGCATGAGCCGAGCCGGTCGAGCCATCGCATCGCTGCGGCGCTGAGCCAGCCACGCCTTGCGCTTCTCGATCGATGCGCCGAGGCGGCCGGCGAGCTGGGCCAGGCCCAGCTCATCCAGAGGTCGGTTGTCGACACGGCTGCCTTCGACGATCGTCAACCGCGACGGCGGCTCGGGGTCGTGTCCGCCATTCTGCGAAAGGATGGCATCTTGCCCTTGCGGCGCTTGGGTATGACCGGCTCCCTGCGTTGCGGCATGGCCGGACCGCCTGAACGACGGCGCAGCAAAGGGGAGTGCGTTCGTTGGCTCGGGGCAGGGGAGATCCTGGTTGCTCATCGGCATATCCTGCGTCGCATCGGGATCGGGCGTGCGTGTTTCGTCCTGCGGCCAATCGAACTCGCTGACCGGCCCGGCCCCTTGCCGATCGCCTTCGGGTGATCGGCGAGGTGCCGTGAAGATATCGAGTTCGAGCGGCTCGGACTCGTCCTCGGCTCGAGACCCGGTCAGGAGGCCGCAACGCCGTGCCTCCGAAACTGGCGACTTGGGGCGTTTGTGGGCCAGCGGCGAGGGCGGGCAAGGAGGTGATTCCAGTCCCGTCTCGCCCAGCTCGTCGTGCGCGAAGATCGGACGGCATTCGCGTTCCATCCCGGCTGGTATTCTTGGGCGATGCTGGACCGCATCCGAGGCATTGGCGACCTTGCGGGCGATGAACAGCCCAATCGCCGCTCCGGCGACCGACCCCGCGAGCGCGATTAGCGCGCGCGCCGTGATCCCGAGGGGCGGCTTGGCGGCGGGAACGACCAGCGCGAGGCCGGTGACGCCCGCGAGCCTTTCGATCAACACGACAGGCAGGACCAGGCTGCCGATGCCGAGCAGAGCGGCAAACCAAAGGCTCACTATCGCGGGAAACGCGGGGTGCGCGCTCAGCGGGGCCTTTTCGACCCGGTCGTCATCCAAGGTCTGTGCGAATATCGCCACGCTCGCTCTCGGTTCCATGCCGGTCGGCGCCTACCTAGGCGGCGGCGCGGGTCCGGCCTCTCGCGGGCCGGTCTAGCAATGCTCGGTAAACGTCCCGATAACGAAGCACGTTGCGCGCCCAGTCGTGCCGCTCGGCGACGTGCGCGCGGCCGGCATCGCGCATGGCGGACCATTGCGACGATCTCGACAGCAGTCGGGACAGGGCCGCCGCGCAGGCCGCCGGATCGTCGGCCCGGAATAACACGCCTGTGACGCCGTCGGTGATGAGCTCGCAGTGGCCTCCGACATCCGAGGCGGCGACGATCCGACCCTGGGCCATCGCTTCGAGCGGCTTCAGCGGCGTGACAAGCTCGGTGAGCCGGCTGCGCTTGCGAGGATAGGCCATGACATCGCACAGCGAGTAGTAGCGCTCGACCTCGTCGTGCGGCACCCGGCCGGCGAAGCGGATCGCCGAGGCTGCCGGTGAGGTGCGGGCCTGCGCCATCAGCTTCTCTTCCATCGGCCCGCCGCCCACCAGCAGCAGGCGCGCGCCGGGATGGTCGCGCAGCAAGGCGGGCATGGCCGCGATGAGGTCATCGATGCCTTCGTAGTCGTAGAAGCTGCCGATGAAGCCGATCAGCGGCCCCGCGCCGAGATCCAATTCCCGAGCCAGCGCCTGGTCCGCCCGAGGCGGTTCGCCAAACAAGGTCAGGTCGACGCCGTTCGGCACGACGCCGATCCGCTCGGCCGCGAAGCCGCGGGCCATGAGGTCATCGCGCAAGCCACGGCAAATGGTGATCACCGAATCGGCGCCAGCAACCACCCGATTCTCGAGCTCGCGCGTCAGGCGGTACCTGAGCGGGCCGGCGTGGCTGGCCCCGTTGCCCAGTGCGGCGTCTTCCCAGAATGCGCGGATTTCATACACCAGTGGCACACCGAGCGCGCGGGCGGCCTTGAGTCCGGCCAGTCCCGACAAGGCCGGGGAATGGGCGTGGAGGATGTCTGGCTGCCATTCACGAGCGAGGCGCATGATGGCTTGCCCGTGGGCCGACACTTCGCGCCACTCGCGCAATCCCGCGGGCCCGCCGACCGAACCGGGGGTTCGGTGGAACGTCAGGCCATCGATCAGTTCGCTTGCGGCGGCCCCGGCATGGTAGCGGTTGCCGGTGATGCCGCGCACGTCGAGGCCGAGCGCCGCTTGCGCCTTCAAGATCGCCCGGGTGCGAAAGGCGTAACCGCTGTGCAGCGGCAACGAGTGGTCAAGGACGTGAAGGACCCGGGTCATCGAGCCAAAGCCTTGCCACGACAAACTTAACGGCGTGTCAACCGCAACCGGATAA
>DATJHD010000192.1:0-3075 GCA_035494275.1 Croceibacterium sp. | reverse complement strand
TCCGAGTAATCCTTCGAACGCTGATCGACGTTCTCGATCATCAGGCTGATCGGCGTTCCGGTCGTCCTGCCCTCGAACGTTCCCGAAAGGATGCGAACCTGGTCCGGTTCCTTCCTCTGGGTGGTGAACTTGCTCGTCCCCGGCCTGCGCGCGTCGAGGAACGGCTGGATCGCGCCCTCGTCGAGCGCCAGCCCCGGCGGGCAGCCGTCGACCACCGCGCCCAGAGCCGGCCCATGGCTCTCGCCCCAGGTCGTAAAGCGCAGCACGCGGCCGAAGGTGTTCCAGCTCATGGGCCCGAGCGTGTGGCGCAACTGCGGGCGGCTGTCCATATCGGCCCGGCACCACCTTCTCGCAGGCCGGCGCCGAGAAGGGACAGGACTGGCGCTTCTGCTCCCCGGGCAGTTTCAGGGGCGCGGACGTCCGTGCGAGCTTCGCCCCGCTCGCCATGGTGGAAGGCCGGCGAATCGCCCTAGCCAAATCCTCCGCCAACGGGCAGGAACAAAACATGATTGCGAAGCTCATCGGGCGGCTCGACGAGACGGGGGCGGACTGGGCGGTGATCGACGTGCGCGGCGTCGGCTACCTCGTCCATTGCTCGTCGAAGACGCTCCAGGCGCTCGGACAGCGGGGCGATGAGTGCACGGCGTTCACAGACCTGCAGGTGAGCGAGAACGACATGCGCCTCCTGGGCTTCGCCACCGCCGAGGAGCGCGACTGGTTCCGCTTGCTCACGCAAGTGCAAGGCGTCGGCAGCAAGGTCGCCCTGTCGATCCTCTCGGCGCTTTCGCCGGCCGAGCTGCAAGCGGCATGCTCCCACGGCGACGCTGCCCAGGTCGCCCGCGCGCAAGGCGTCGGCCCGAAGCTCGCAGGCCGTATCGTCAACGAGCTGAAGGACAAGGCTGGCGCGCTCCCCGGGGGCGTCACGGCGGCTGTTGCCGCGCCGGTCGGCAGCGCCAGCGCCGACGCCGTTTCGGCGCTGCAGAACCTCGGCTTCAGGCCTGCCGTGGCGGCCAGCGCCGTCGCGCATGCGCAGGCGGAGCTGGGGGTCGATGCGGGATTGAACGACCTTGTCCGCGTGGCGCTGAAGCGGGCGGCGGGATGATCGTCCCTGTCCATCCGCTCGCGGCGACGGCGCCGGGCTGGCAAAGACCGGTTCCTGGCACACTCCGGCCAAACGGCGGCGAACCGATGTTCGGCGGGCCCGAAACGGCGAGTTTCGGGGGCATTGAAGCGGGTCGGAGGTTTCCCACGATCCCGACGAGTGATCGATATGACCGATAACGCCGCCCTTTCCCCCCAGCGCCAGCCCGAGGACGCCGACGCCGCGCTGCGGCCGAAGTCGCTCGGCGAGTTCGTCGGGCAGGAGGCGGCGCGGGAGAACTTGCGGGTGTTCATCGACGCGGCCAGGGCCCGGGGCGAGGCGATGGACCACGTGCTGTTCTTCGGCCCGCCCGGCCTCGGCAAGACGACGCTGGCGCAGATCGTCGCGCGCGAGATGGGCGTCGGCTTTCGCGCGACCAGCGGGCCGGTGATCGGCAAGACCGGCGACCTCGCCGCGCTCTTGACCAACCTCGAGCCGCACGACGTGCTGTTCATCGACGAGATCCACCGGCTCAATCCGGTGGTCGAGGAAGTGCTCTACCCGGCGATGGAGGACCGCGCGCTCGACCTGATCATCGGCGAGGGCCCCTCGGCGAGGAGCGTGCGGATCGACCTGCCGCCGTTCACGCTGATCGGCGCGACGACCCGGCAGGGCCTGCTGACGACGCCGCTGCGCGATCGTTTCGGCATCCCGGTGCGATTGAATTTCTACTCCGTCGCCGAGCTCGAGCGGGTGGTGACGCGCGGCGCGGGCAAGCTTGGCGTGGCGCTCGATCCCGCGGGCGCGCGCGAGATCGCGCGCCGCGCCCGCGGGACGCCGCGGGTCGCCGGGCGGCTGTTGCGGCGGGTACGCGACTTCGCCCATGTTGCGGGTGCAGCGACCGTCACCGCCGAGGTCGCGGACAAGGCCCTGACAAAGCTCGAGGTCGACGGCCTCGGGCTCGACGCGATGGACCGGCGCTACCTCACGATGATCGCCGACATCTACAAGGGCGGCCCGGTCGGGGTGGAGACGCTCGCCGCCGGCCTTGCCGAGCCGCGCGACACGATCGAGGACGTGATCGAGCCGTTCCTCATCCAGCTCGGCCTCGTCGCCCGCACCGCGCGCGGGCGCTGCCTCAACGATGCCGGGTGGAAGCATTTGGGGATGGCGCCGCCAAGCGGCTCGCAAGCCGGCCTGTTCGATCCGGGCGAGGCGGGGAAGTGACCGCGCAAGAGTTAACAAACGCTTCGTAAACCCGGGCCGTTCGGTTCCAGAGTGGGACAGACGCGCGCCAACCCTCGGATTCGGGACAGAAAAGTTGCCCGGCCGCTGGCGAATCGTGGTTAATCCGATTGCCGTTGCGCCGATTTGTCCTGTTGTTGACGCGAACGGGTGCAGCCGTGCCGGCCACTTCGGGTCGGTCAGGCGAACCCCGTCGAAGCTGAGAGAACGACCATGTCGGTACGAATGGCCCTCGCGAAACTGTCCGCCGTCGCGGCCGGCGGTGCGCTCGCCGTCGGCGGCGCGGTGCATGTCGCGGAAGCTCCGGCGAAGGAAACCAAGTACGTCAAGTCGGTCAAGCAGACCAAGACGCGCAAGCCGCGCAAGTACGTCAAGGTTCAGCGCACGGTCCGGCGCAAGGTGCCGCAGGTCAGGCACATCGTCACTTACGAATGCGAGGCGCCCAAGCAGCTCGTAACGCGCAACGGCGAGAAGGTCTGCATGGAAGTGCAGCAGTTCGCGCTTGCGCCGCTGCCGTTGCCGGCACCTGCACCAATGGTCGCCACCGGCGGCGGGGGCACGCCGGTGGTGATCGGCGGTTCGAGCGGTTTCGGCGGCTTCGGCGGCGGGTTCTTCGGCGGCTTCTTCGGCGGGTCGAGCGGCGGGAGCGTGACGATAAGCTCGACAACGACCACCAGCGGCTCCTCGTCCGGCAGCTCGAGCAGCAGCAGCGGCACGGTGATCAACGTCAACGGCAGCTCGACCTCGAC